>NZ_JACIDV010000015.1 GCF_014196515.1 Rhizobium skierniewicense
TCACGCCATACGAGTTCATCTGCAAACGATGGACAATCGAGCCAAATCGTTTCATCCTAAATCCGATCCATCAAATGCCGGGACTGAACAACTAGATTCCATCTCTCGACACCCGAAAGATGCTTTCGCCGGACGCTCGCCCTTCAACTCATATCGCTTCGTTGCCATCAACATGCTCCGTGACAAACACCACGCTCTACGAATCAGCGATCGAATGATTTGGGAACCCTAAATGTCGATTGGGCCTAAGGCCTAATCAACGGCGCAGACTAATGGGTGCCAAGGGTTAATTTCGCCTCAAGCGCTGCGATCGTTCCCTCAACCCTTCTGAATTTCTGAGCACCACAAGCCCATCAGTGGTTTGACCACGTTAACTTCAAACTCCTGTCGAAATAAGGTTTGTAGCAGTTGTCAAATGAAGACGTGCGAAGTCACTCGCTTTCACAGGGCGACCGTAGAGATAGCCCTGCCCTTCATCGCACGCATAGTGCTGCATCAGGTGTTCCTGTTCGACAGTCTCAATGCCTTCAGCAATGACTTCAAGGTCAAATCCTGCCGCCAGTCGGGTAACTGCTTCAATGATCGCCTCATCTTTCTTATTACGCTCACCGCCACTGACAAAGGATCGATCGATCTTCAGGCGGCTGACAGGATAGTCCTTCAAAAGGCTGAGCGACGCGAAACCGGTTCCAAAGTCATCGAAAGCAATGCCCACGCCGCGTGAGCGAAGATGATGAAGGGGCTGCATGATGCGTTGTTCGTTTTTCAGGATGATATTTTCCGTTATCTCTAATTCCAGCGCCGTCGGCGGTAAATAGCTTTCCGCAAGTGCTGTCTCGACGGATTTCGCAAAATCCCGCGCCCTGAACTGGGCAGCGAACAAATTGACGCCGATCCTGAAATTTTCGTAACCGGCCTGTCGCCATTGCGCTGCCTGCGCACACGCCGTGCGTACTATCCACTCGCCCACGGGAACAGCAAGAAGGCTTGCCTCTAGTGCAGGCAAAAAAGCGGCAGGCGAGACGACGCCAAGCTGTGGATGGTTCCACCTTATCAGCGCCTCTGCCCCGGATAGGCTGCCATCGCTGAGTTTGATCTGAGGCTGGTAATACAGCTCAAATTCGCGATTTTCCCAGGCTTGACGGATCGAGGAGCTCATGGCTCCCTTCTTCAAGGCCGTTTGGCGAAGCTCAGGAGTAAATATGCGCACGAGGTGGCGACCGTCTGCCTTCGCCTGATACAGCGCCAAATCTGCGTTCCCGAGCATCCGCTCACTGTCATCTTCCGGGCCCGATTTAAGCGCAATACCGATACTGGCCCCGATGTGAATGGACTCGTTGTCGAATTCGATAGGTTCCTCGATAACAGAGATGAGTTTCGAAGCAAACTCACTGGTTTTTATAGGATCCGCCGTTTCAGACATCACGATGACAAACTCGTCCCCGCCCAGCCGGGCTGCCATGTGGTGGGAAGGAACGCTTTCACGAAGACGGTGAGCTATGATCTTGAGAACAGAGTCGCCTGCAGAGTGTCCTAGTGTGTCGTTTACGTCCTTGAAACCGTCCAGATCTATGAGGAGAATCGCGAAATGCGCTTGGTTGTCACAGGCCTCTCGAATTCGTTGCTTCAAACTTGATCTATTTGCGAGGCCGGTAAGATGATCGAATTCAGCAGCATGTTTTAATTGCTCCATTGCTTCCATGCGGCTCGTCATATCGCGAATAATTGCACCGAACTGGGGTTCACCCGCTTCATTCCACTGCGATAGGGAAAGCTGGATGGGAACGTCGGAGCCGTCACGACGTTTAGCCGTCAAATTAACGGATGTCCCTATGATCCTCGGATGGGCGCCGGTCACCACCCTGTCGAGACCAGCGCAATGTCTGGCGCGCATTGCGTCCGGCACAATAATGTCGAGGGGCTTACCTAGCGCTTCTTCTTTAGAATAACCGAAAATTCCTTCGGCCGATGCATTCCATGACGTGATCTGGTTTTTGCCGTTCGCGCAGATGATAGCGTCTGGAGATGTAGATGTAACGTTGATGAATTTGTTACGGCTATTCTCGATATCCCGTTCTAACCGCCGCACCTCCATTCTTTCGAGGACCATCGCTGCAAGATCCTGAAGTGTACGCTGGTCACGCTCCGAAAATGTCTTCCTCGGTTTCGGATCGATCAAGCATAAGCTTCCAAGTGCATGCCCACCAGAGCTTATAAGCGGCGCACCAGCATAGAAGCGAATATTCGGATATCCGGTGACCAGCGCATTTGATCGGAAGCGCACGTCTTTAGATGCATCCGGGATAACAAAGACTCTGGATTCCATCATTGCGTAGGTGCAAAACGAAACATCTCGTCCAGTTTCGCACACATCCAGGCCGATACGAGCTTTAAAAAATTGCCGATCACGATGTACCAAAGAAATCAGAACGGTTGGGACATCAAAAATCCGAGACGCCATTTGTATAATGTGGTCGTATTCCCGTTCAGGTGCCGTATCCATCAGCGCGAAGCTATCCAGTACCTCGATTCGTTTTTCGTCATCGTTGGGAATCGGGTAAAGGCTCATGACAATCGCTCGCTGCATTTATATTACGAATGAGCAAACGCGAAAAAGCTTAAAGCATAATGATTCTATGACGGGAATTCCGGCCAACACGTCAAACCATGCAATTAGCCTTTATAAATCTTAAAAATTTAAGTTGGGTCCTGCTGAAGTAAGAAGTGATAGCAGTGGAAATAGAGATGGGCGACCCTCCTCGGTCACCCAAAATCTAAGCTATTCGTTCATCGTAACCGTCGCAGTGTCCGATGATATTTTCAAAGACTTTTGAGAGGACATTCTATCTGAGACCTTGACTAGGTCGGATCGACATGGAGCGTAGCCAGATCATGGCAGCAGCGAGATCGACGAAACCCTCAAAATGGATGGTCTGCCGATCCTACCCCTTTTGCGGAAGTCGGACGTGACAATGGCTTTTAAGAGGAGAAAGGCTGAATGCCGGGCGGCTGCACCTTGCTTCATCAGCCAGCGCTTGTTCCAACTACAGGGATTGCGTCTGTCGTCAGCCGATATTTCACCATTTCTGCGGGCGTCAGATAATAGAGCTGGTTGGGCGGGGTCTCCAGCGCATGGATCCACAAACCGGCGCCGATACCCATTTCATCGAGATGTCGCGAGACGCGCGCGGTGATTGCCTGAGCACTGGACATCGCTTGGTCCGGTGACGGACGATCGATGCCGCCATTGAACACCTGATGGACGCCCACCACGGCATCTTTTTCCGCCGATCGTGTCACGCCACCGGCAAAGACGATCGGGCAGGAGGAGGCGCAGAGTGCCTTTTTCGCAACCTTCGTGGCGATCTTTCTCTCCCGGATCAGCTTTGACATCGCGATGGCGTCGTCGACCGAACCTCCCGGTGAGTCCAAAGAGACCAATTTGATATACTCTCCCCGGGCCTCGACCTCGCTGGCAAAACGGCCAGCTGCGCCGGGGTCGATGGTGCCTTCGGCAACGAGCACGCCCCCGGAGACGAGATTGAATGTCATCGGCTTGCGCAAGACTTCCTCCGGGCTCGAGGGTTGGACTGGCGGTGCGCCAGGCGCTCCTGGAGCGGTCGTCGGCGGGAGAAAGGTCGGCACATCCGGCAATGTTTCAAGACCCGGTCTCGCCGCTTCAGCCGTACTGATCTCACGGATATCGACCACCAGAAAGGCAGCCGCTGCCACGAGCAGCACGTAGAAGGCGCCGCGCATCAACACGCCGTCGTCTACGCTGATCAAAGCCTTGAGCGCGGATGTCGGTTTCATGTCGCCGGGCCTTTGCGCGGCGTTTTGTTGAGACCGAGACTGGTGATGTTATTGGCCTCCGTCTCGTCCATGCTGTTTTCAGCTTCCGCAATGGTCTCTTCTGTAGCCTGCACTTCGCTGGCAGAGAGGGTTTCGGCCGCTACAGCCTTCTGCATCGCCAGTGCCTGCATCAGTTCCGCCACGGTAATCCGTTCAGCAAATGGCATGGTCTCCTCCTGCCTGCGGATGGCACCATTTACAATCGCCAGAATGAACACCATGACACCTGGCAACAGGTCGATGGAAATAGCCCCTGCCCATGCGGGAATGAAGTCGGAAGCATAACGCAAGACGGCTTCCGCTGACGATAGCGGCACGAAACGCCGCTCGGCGACGGGAGCGCGCGAGAGAATTTCATCGGCGGCGTCGGACAGCACCTTGGACTGCGCAGCAACTGAAGCGCGGATGGTTTCCATCACGCGGTCCTGACGGGTGATCAGATCCTGTTCGCCGCCATCGGGGATCGGAGCGATGAAGCCGAGCGAAAGATCGTCAGCCGCACGGCGGATGGAGGGGGCGATCGAGGTTTGCCCCAGCGAGGTAATGACGCCGGTCAGGGCCACGACTTCAGACGAGAATTTGTCTGCGCGTGGTTCGACGACGCCAGGTGCCGAGACCAGACCACGCATGGTCTCGAGTCGTTTCTGACCTTCGTTGAACAGGCTGGTAACCTGCTCACGCGAGGCATTGATGCCGTTTTCCAGCTCGTTCAGTTGCGACGACATCTGCGATAGCAGCGAAACGACGCTGCCGGAACCGGTGGTGCCGGTCAGCGCGCCGGACTGTCGTTCGGATGCCGCAAGCTGGGTGAAGCGCTCCTTGGCGCGTTGAATGTCCGGCAACAGGCTCTGTGCTGCCAGCGCATTCTGGTGCGCCTGATCCAGATCTTCCGTGTAATCCTCGACCGTTTCCGCCAGATGCTGCTCTAGTGCCGCCGATCCTGCGAGCGCGGCAGCATTCAGCCAGCTCGACATGGCCAGGATCATCACGCAGCCAGCAGCCATCACCGCCAGCAAGGCAGTGCGGCTGGAACGACTGGTGACGTGCGGATAAAACCGCGCCATGTAGGACCAGAAGGCGTAGATGCCGACGGATACTGAAGCAGAGTATATGATGGCGGCAAAAAAGACAGCCGTTGGCGAGCCATCCAGAATGCTGCGCACGCCCAGATAGGTGTAGACGCCGGAAGCGAGTGCGAGAACGGCAAGGGCGAAACGTGTCATCGTTTCGACCGCCGTCAGGCTTTCCTGCAAGCGATGCGATGCGCCAAGCGCCATGGCCGATCTCCGGAAAAGGAATGTATTCCTTGTACACTGACTTAAAATTCGGCGAATTCAAGGCTGCTGAGATAGGTGGCTTCCGCAGTGCACCATGCAGGGTCAACTTTTGGTTATCCCTGCGTGAAAACAGCCCAGCTACAGGTTTTCGGGTTCGAAAGGAAAGACGCGCGGACCGGAATCTTGCTTCACCCTTCAGTTGATATCGAAATGCTCACGATCATACGGTGCCGCGTATTGTTACAAAGGCGGGTAAACCGAGTGGCGACGAGGCCAATAAAGGCGGTCCGTCTTGGCGCCGCCGAAAAAGAGGTTCGTGCACCACTCCATTGGACGGTTGAAGCCGATGGCCTTGCCTTGCGAATTGTGCATCTTGAAGCCGTTGAGGTCTTCGGGCTCGGTACAGGGCGCACCGTTGCTGCCCCAGCCGCACCAGATATTGCCGTCGACATTGACCTTGTTATGGTTGGCGGCCAAGTCTTAGCTCCAGATGATGCGGTGCGTTCTGGGTATCGAGCGGCAGGACGTGGAAATGTTGGATCAGGATGTCCATACGTTCGGCTATGGCAGTGGTGATCAAAAGCCTCTGTTTGCATTCTTATCGGGATTGGCGAGCTTCCACAGCCAGACCAACCACTTCGTTCCGGCCATTGCGGCTCTTCAGCACCAGCCACTATCGACGCCTATGTTCACGAGTGGGTCGTCAGGGACATGGCGGATTGCATGACCATCTCTGCGGCGAGCCTACGTTCTGGGTTCGCCAGATTGTGGTCGCCTCATTCCAGCATCGATGGCTGCGCCGTAGCCTGCCAGCCGTCGCCTTACGCAAATCTCCGTTTTCTAATTTGATGCGAACGCTTTGCCGCTACCCCCTGGTTGCCGAGCCGCCGTAATCAGTCCCCGGCGTTGCGGACGTTTGTCAACTTCCTGAAAAAACCATCGTCGCATCTTTCCGATCGCCCCCCGGCCCTGAAATGGAATCGGATGGCACCTCAACCCGTTCCTGAAGCGATGTTCTTGGCATCGAGGCTTATCATGATCGCGAGCGTTAATGCTGAAAAGGTAGCGGTAAACAGCGCAATCATGAATATACCGGTTGCCTTCCCGAATCCGATACCCAAGTCTCGCATGAACCAGCGAACTTGTGCCTGCGCATACCAAATAGTGGCAACGGACACGGTAAAAAGGCCCGCACTAAAGGCTTGCCGATGCGGCATGCTGAAAAAATCAACCCCAAGAACGAGAACGAATGCGAAGGGCGCGGCCACATAACACTGGCTGAAGAAGGGTGCGCGCAGCGTGTCACGCGTGATCCTCACCTTCTTGGATCGCAAAAGCGTCACCGCCATACAGAGCGGGTAAATCCCGAAGATCACCCCTCTGGCAATGAGCAGGTTGGAACCGGAGCCGAGTTCGGCCGCAGCGGTAGTTGGATCGTAATCTGAAGGAAGAGCCCCTGAGAGGCCTTGTGAAAGGAGAAGGGTAATCAAAAGGAACAATGGCGGACTTAGGGTGTCCTCGTACTGATCTTCCGTTTGATCAGCCAGTTCGTTGTCCGCGTAGCGCATCATGCCGAGGGGCCTGACAACTGATCGCCACATGGTCAACGGATAAAACAAAAGCCATGAAACCAGCTCGTACAGCAATTCTTCGAGAGACTTCAGCAGTTTCATGAAGTCCAACGCCAGTCCCCTCCAAAATCGCCTGCGACGCGTCTTTTCATATCAACCGCGGCCAGCAGCGTCACGTTGTCATGCCGAACTTTATCTTTTCTCAGAGAAAGAATCGAAAAGAAATCAATAAACGTTTTAGCCTGTTAGCTTTCGGGTGAGCATGCGGATATGGACGAAGAGAACCCACGCTTCAGCGGAGGCAACTGGTGTCTCCCAATCCTTGGTCAGCCGCCTGCATCAACGAAGCCCGGCGAATGCGCGCTCTCCACGACCCAATGACGCGGCCGCACTGCAAAGCCTTTTACCTCATCTGTTCGCTTGACGCGCTTCAACGTGAACGCCGCGACACTGCACAATGTGACCAGGAGCTTCGGCCCGACGTAACCGCCATCGGCAAAGATTTGCCGGAGCCGCGGCCAACGTCTGACGACGGTTTTGAGAGCTGCTGTTGCACCGTCGGGGTCTTGAATCTCAGCACCGTGACCAATCAGCCCCACCATGGGGCCAAGCGTATCGATAACGATAGTGCGCTTGCGGCCTTTGATCTCAGCGCAAACGCAGTTTGTGGTCTCACCCGCATTATAGCCCGCAATCCCCCGCATTCAGTCATTTCAACGCTCTAACTGTCTATCACGCCTGCCGTCGTTGAGGCTTTCTTTCCTTCCAGCTGTCACGCCTCCATAAAGAGATGAGGGCTGATCCGCAGCCACAAGCCACTCGCCCGCCATCCATCGAAATACCCCAGTACGGTCGAAGAAGTGGAAAAACCTCCGGCGACATTCATCATTGGCACTTAGCCGTGGCGATATAAAGCAGTGCATTCAGAGCTTCGCGCAATTCTAGCTTGCGCAGTCGGCTGGAGCCTGCGTGGCGTCGGCATCAATAGAGTGATCAGCGATCACTCTCTGCCCGTCAGATCACGTGCATAACACTCCGTCCATCGGACGTATTGGTGACGGGTGAAATCCTTCCAGCCCCTGTCGGTCGCCCATGAGTCCCAAGCAAATCCGAAGGATTTAGAACGGACCGAATTCACTCAACTCTTTTTTGCCCACACTCGGCTCCTGTCAATTACCAGAAGCATCTCAATGAGGTGCGTGACCAGGTCGATCTGCATCACGGCAATGAGGCGCATATGCGCCAGATCCGTGATATCGGCCTCTTCTTAAAGGCGAGTTCTTCTTTGATCGGCCCATCGGATCGCGTCGTTATCGGAAAGCCCGAGCGTCGCAATGATCATGAGATCGAGCTGGCCGTGGTGATCGGACGCATCGCCAAGAACGTTCCCGCTGCCGAAGCTCTCGATTATGTTGCCGGCTATGCGGTCGCGCTCGACATGACAGTGCGTGGCCCGGAAGATCGCAGTTTCCGCAAGTCCCTCGATACCTATTCGGTCCTGGGTCCGTGGCTCGTGACCGCCGACGAACTCCCCGATCCTGCCTGCTTGGATTTCGAATTAACAGTCAATGGGCTGACGCGACAGAAGGCAAATACCCGTGACCTCGTTCTCAGTGTGTCCGAACTGATCGAATTCGCATCCAGCTTCTACACGCTTCATCCGGGAGACCTGATCTTCACCGGAACGCCTGAGGGCGTGGGGCCCGTAGAACGGGGAGACCGAATTGTCGCGGGGATCGACGGCGTCGGCAGCATCACCATCGATGTCGCGTGAGAAGAGGCAAACCATGCAAAAGCAAGATTTCATCATCATCGGCGGCGGCATCGGTGGCCTGGCTGCTGCCTACTCTTTGTCGAGAATTGGAAAGAGGGTAACTGTCCTGGAGCAGGCCCCGCAATTTGCCGAAATCGGCGCTGGCATCCAGCTGGGGCCGAACAGTTACAAGATGTTTCAGCGTCTCGAAATGGTTGAGGATGTCAATGCCATCTCCGCCTTTCCCGATCACCTGATGATGCGCGACAGCGTAACCGCAGAGATTATCGCCAGTATCCCGGCTGGCGAGGATTTTCGCCGGCTTTTCGGCTTTCCCTATGCGGTCATTCACCGGGCCGATCTCCATTCGGCTTTTCTGCGCCGGTGCGCTGTCTCGCCTTTGGTCTCCATGCATGTCAACAGCAAGGCTGTGTCGATCAAGCAGGACGAAGGTGGCGTCGAGGTTCGCACCGAGACGGGCGAGACTTACTCTGGCGCAGCGCTGATCGGTGCCGACGGGATCTGGTCGCTGACCCGGCAGATTGTCGCCGGTGAAAGCAAGACACGCCCGGCTGGACATATCGCCTACCGTGCCGTTTTACCGAGCACGGATGTCCCCGAGGAATTGCGATCCAATACCATGACCCTCTGGGCCGGGGAGAAGGCGCACCTTGTGCAATATCCGTTGCGTGGCGGCGAATTGTTCAACCTCGTCGCAGTGTTTCATTCGCAGCGCTTCTCGGAAGGCTGGAATGACTACGGCGACCCCGCCGAGCTACATGCCGCCTTTACCGACAAATGCGAGCAGGTACGCACCCTGCTCGGAAAGATCGAAAGCTGGCGGATGTGGGTTCTGAACGACCGCGATCCGATCCGTGAGTGGGTTAAGGGGCGGATCGCTTTGTTGGGAGACGCAGCACACCCCATGCTTCAGTACTTGGCACAGGGTGCGAATATGGCGATAGAAGATGCCGTCTGTCTTGCCGATATGCTGGTGAATGAGGGCGAAAATGTCGAACGCGCATTCCTGCGCTATCGTGACGCCCGCTACCTGCGCACGACACGGGTGCAGATGCAGGCCCGCCTCTACGGCGAAATCTACCATGCAAGCGGCGCGGCACGCGACATGCGCAACGCAGAAATCAGATCATGGCCCGTCGAGCGGCATTATCAGGGCCTGTCCTGGCTTTACGACATTTCGCCGACATGGCGTGATGATGGCTGCAAGAATCCGATCGGGGAGGGTTGGATCGGGAACGCAGCCTGAAAATCGGAAGATTGTCTGGGGTCATAGGCCCAACCGGGAGGAGAAACAGATGAAACTGCAAGGATTGGCACGCTTTTCCATCTGCTTGCGAAATGTGCTGACTGCCTTTCCGGCGCTGTCGCTGTGGCTCCCTGGCCCGATAAAATGAACGATGTAAGGGAGGACGAAAATGACCGAAAGAAGTTATCCGCTCAATGCTTGGTACGCCGTCTCGTGGGATCACGAGTTGACGAAGACGAGAATGCTGGCACGAACCATCTGCGCGAAGTCGCTGCTTTTCTATCGCAAGCGTGATGGTGCGGCAGTGGCAATGGACAACGCTTGTTGGCACCGCCTCGCCCCTCTATCCAAGGGCCACCTTGTCGGCGACAATGTCGTGTGTCCCTATCATGGTCTCGTCTTTGAACCCGGCGGTCGCTGCGTACACATGCCGTCGCAGGATACAATCAATCCCGCTGCCTGTGTACGGACCTATCCCTTGGTGGAGAGACACAGGCTGGCCTGGGTCTGGATGGGTAACCCTGTCGCAGCAGATACCAACTTGATCCCCGATCTCCATTGGAACGACGACCCGGAATGGACCGGTGACGGTCGCACTCTGCAACTGAAGGCGAACTACCTGCTCGCGATCGACAACCTGATGGACCTGACACATGAGACATTTGTTCATGCGGGTTCCATCGGAAATGATGCGGTGGCAGAAGCGCCTTTCCAAGTGAATCATGGCGCGGGTCGCGCTCGGGTGACCCGCTGGATCCTCAACCAAGACGCACCCAGCTTTTGGGCCGAGCAACTGGGTAAGCCGGGCCTGGTGGATCGTTGGCAGATTATCAACTTCACCGCCCCTTCCACTATTTCACTGGATGTTGGTGTCGCTCCGGCTGGGAGCGGCGCGCCGCAGGGCGACCGCTCGCAGGGCGTGAACGGTCAGATCACCTTTGCCATCACCCCCGAAACGGAGACGACGACGCATTATTTCTGGTCTGCCAATCGCAACTTCCGAATCGACAGCGTCAGCCTCACGACAATCTGGCGGGAAGGAGTAGGCAGGATCTTTGCCCAGGACGAAGACATCCTTGAAGCCCAACAACGCGCAATCGAAGCCAACCCAGACAAGATTTTCTATGACCTTAACATCGATGCGGGGGGCGCATGGGCACGACGCAAGGTGGACGAGATGCTCGCTCACGAACGCGGCGACGCTCGCAACGTCGGCTGAACGCAACACTTGCGAGGTTCCGAGGAGGGAGCTTCTCAGCGAAGGATCGGGAGGAATATCCATGAGAACAGCCAGCTTGAATATCGAAGCGAAGGTCTTCGAGACCAAGCAGATCACAGCAGCGATCCGGCTGATCCGCTTTGAAGTGCCGTCGGGCGTCCTGGAGATGGAAGCGGGAGCTCATGTGACCTTCGACGTGCCCAAAGGTGGTCGCATCATCACTCGTTCCTACTCGGTAGTCGACGACGGCAAGGCACCGCACGCACTGACCATCGCGGTGCGGCTGGAACCCGCCAGCAAGGGTGGGTCGAAATACATGTGTTTGCTGACACCAGGTGACTCGATTGTCATCTCCGGCAATGGCAATGTCCTGCGCCCTGCCTTCTCGGGACAAAGCTACCTGATCCTGGCCGGAGGTATCGGCGTCACACCGATGACCGGCATGGTGCGGGCGCTTAAGCGCACCGGCAAGCCACTCAGTATGATCTATTGCGCTCGCGCTCCCGAGGACGCCGCCTTTGTTCCGGAACTGCGCGAGGTACTCGGGAACGCACTGCAAACGCGGTTCGACAGCCTTGGACAAACGCTTAACGTCCCGGAGCTGATCGCTGGACTGGCACCAGATACGCTGGTCTTCATGTGCGGACCTCGGGGGATGATGGACGCGGTCAAGTCCGCCTGGCGGGATCGCGGACTGCCAATTGAAAACCTCCGCTACGAAACATTTGCAAATTCCGGAAGCCTAACAAGCGTACCCTTCAGAGTGACGGTGGAAGAGAGCGGTCGCAGTGTTGAGGTGGGAGAGGATGAAAGCCCGCTGGACGCCCTCCTGGCCAGCGGCCACGAGGTCTTGAGCGACTGTCGGCGCGGTGAGTGCGGCCTCTGCAAGCTCCACGTCATTGCTCTCGATGGGCCACTGGATCATCGTGACGTTTTTCTCAGCGACCATGAGCGGGCCGCACGCGACAGCATTTGCGCGTGCGTTTCGCGGCTGGGAGGTGGGCACATGCATCTCAAAATCGACGACATCCACCACGGGCGAAGCGCCTGATACAGGTAGAAAGGATATACATGATGACGGCAACAACCCAGCAGCGCCACGACTTCTACAGCCGCCTAGAGCCAGGCTCACTTGTTCCTCTGTGGGAGCGCATGAAAGGCCTGGTGCCGCGTGAACCGAACAACCGCACCCTCGCCCATATCTGGCGCTTTGAGGAGGTGCGACCTCTTCTGCTCGAGGCCGGCACACTCTTGACTGCCCAAGAGGCCGAACGTCGGGTTCTGGTGTTCGAAAACCCGGCCTTTCCCGGCACATCGCGGATCAATTCCACGCTTTATGCCGGAATGCAATTGATCCTCCCGGGCGAAACGGCACCGGCACACAGACACGCAGCCGGTGCGCTTCGCTTCATTCTGGAGAGCGATGGCGGTTACACCACAGTGGCGGGCGAGCGTGCCGACATGAAGCATGGCGATCTCGTCATCACCCCTAGCGGCACCTGGCATGATCACGGTCATGATGGGCAGGGTCCATGCATCTGGGTGGATGCGCTGGATGTGCCGCTGGTCAACATTTTCGAATGCGGGTTCTCAGAAGAACTGGACGATAACCAGCAGCAGATTACCCGTAAGAACGGCCACTCCCTGTCGGAATTCGGGTCTGGCATGCTGCCGATGGACCCGATCTCGCCGTTCGGAAAGACCTCTCCTGTTTTCAGCTACCCCTATGATCGCGCACGCGCTGCATTGATGGCCCTGAAAGCCTCCGTCTCCGCCGATGCATTTCAGGGCTATAGCTTGCGCTACGCGAACCCGCTGGATGGCGGATGGGTAATGCCGATGATCGCCGCGTGGCTGTCCTATTTGCCCACTGGTTTTGAGACCTCGCCCTATCGTGCGACCGACAATCAGGCCGTTATCGTGGCAGAAGGTTTGGTTACCGTTAAGCTGCGTGGGGAGGTCTATAAGCTGGGGAAGAACGATGTAATGGCCCTTCCCGGCTGGTGCTGGCGCACGCTAAAGGCTGAAGAGGATGCGGTCCTGTTCTTTTTCTCCGATCGTAGCGCACAGGAAAAGCTAGGTATTTGGCGCGAGCAGCGCGGGAATAAGACCGAGGCGGATAGGTAACTTTGTTGATGCCGCGAAGATGCCGATAGAGGACATCGGCGCCCGCATCACATTGCCAGAAGACGGCCGCGCGGCGGTCTTCCAGGAGATCGAAAAGCTCATAGAGAACATGTTCATCGATCTGGCTCTCAAAATCGCGGACGTCGTCTTTTTGATCTGAGGTTCGGTTGAGCCACATAGGTTGCGGTGCAGTTCTCAGCTGATCGGCGGTCGCGGTTCGACTTCACCTTCAAAACACGGCTGGCCTGGATGAAATCGGCGGACAAAGGCTGGTCGATCACGGGAACCCGGTAATCGGCTTGGACAAAATATCAATTACCTGTCAAAATCTGGAGAGAATGCAATCAAAAATTGTGACAAAAGCATGAATTCAGTGGAGGAAAGTTTCGGTAAAGCTGTAACTTCAGGTTCTGCGTCATCTAAATCGGGAGTGTCGAGCCGCTGAACATTGATGGTAAATACAAGCACGTATTGTATATCTGTGCCCTTTCCATGTGGCTTTGTCGCAATTTGTTTGGATCGTTTGCAACGTGACGACTGATGTTATAAATCTAGCGGAAGATGAGCCCGCAGGCTGAGTTCCCCGAACATGGCCGATCTCAAATGCGATCACTACCCGAAAGACATGATTATATACGTGGTATTTTTCGACGTCAGATATGCTGTCTCCTATCGAGACCTGGAAGAGATGTCGCCGAGCGCGTCGTCGTAGTCGACCACGCGACGCTGAACAGATGGGTCTTGAAATAGTCGTCGCTGATCGCCAGCCAGGCCCATCGCCGGAAATCTGCAACTCATTTCTGCTGTTGGACGGACGAGACCTATATCCTGGTCAAAGGCAAGTGGACATATTTCTATCGGGCGGTCGATAAATTCGGCAAAACCCTTGATTTCATGTTGTCTAAGCGTCGCGATGAAGCCGCGGCCAGCGCCTTCTTCCCACGCACGATCAAGAAGAGCGGTTGGCCAGAAAAGGTCGTCATCGACAAGAGCGGCGCGAACCTCGTAGGCTTGCAAAACATCAACTGGCTTCTACTGTTGCCGGGATGGTTCTGGCTGATCGAAATCCTGCAGGTCAAATATCTCAAAAACATGCTTGAGCAGGACCACCGGTTCATCAAGAAGCTGACTGGTCCGATGAAGAGCTTCAAATCCTTCCGGTCCGAGTCAGCGACCGTGGATGGCATAAAGGTGGCCCACATGATCCGAAAGCAGCAGTTTCAGGCGAACGGCCAATCGGCATTTCAGCAATTCGCTTCACTTGCTGCATAACTGCGTCCAGAAATAGCTGTCTTAGCTGCCTTTTCAAATTGTGCGACAAAACCCATAACCTCTCTGGTTACCGCCGGACTTTCGGTCAGTCGCTATCTGCGGCGCCTCTCGTACGCCGTTCTGCGACGACCTGAACAGCACGTTCCCTTTTCACTTAGCTTTGTTTTTGCGTTCCCCACAGAAAGGCAGTTTCGATGTCTGCGTTGTAACGCACGGTTGTGCATTGCCGCGGCTAGCGTCTGTTCAGACGGAGAGGCCGCTGACCGAAGAGCCCGCGATAACGTCGCGAATTTCGGGTAAGGCGGGATTACTATTCTCAGCACACCAGATGGCATGCAGCTCTGCGATACACTGGTGCCGGAGGTCGAGAGGGCGGAATACGACATTGTCAAAACAAGCGTTACGGGTTGCAGCAGGCACGATTGCAAGGCCCAGACCGGCGCTGACCAGAGACAGGATGGCCTGCGAATGGGTGATACTTTGGACGATTCGCGGCGTGATGCCATGTTCTGCTATCAATGCGGTGACCTTATCGTGCAAATAGCGCGCTTGAGGTGAGAACATAATTATCGGCATATTGTTCAAGGCGTCCAGTCCAGGCCTGCGCCTCGCCGCAAGCGGGTGGGCTCTTGGTATGGCTAACATCATGAGTTCACGCACAACGCTGAGACTTTCCAGTTGATGTGCGCCTGAAAGCGGGCGGGACAGACCCATATCGATCTCCCCACGATTGATCGACTGCAGCTGTTCGGCCGTTTCCATCTGCACCAACTCGAGCTCGATCTGCGGCGCAAGTGCCCGAGTTTCTTCGATAAAGCGCGGCAGGAAGCCGTACGTCGCGGCACCGATGAAGGCGATACGGATTGAGCCGGCACTGCCCCGGGCAGCGCGGCGAGCAGCGGTCTTCGCTGCATCACCCTGAGCAAGAAGTTTTTGAGCTTCAACGAGAAAGGCATGTCCCGCAGCCGTGAGCGTGACCCGTCGACTGGTGCGCTCAAAAAGTACAACATCCAGCTCTTGCTCGAGCAGTCTGATCTGACGGCTTAGGGGCGGCTGGGTCATGTTCAGACGCCGTGCCGCTCGGCTGAAATTCAGTTCGGATGCGACCGTAACGAAAGATCTGACTTGTCCCAAATCAAGCATTAATTCAATCCCTGTATCGATATCCATTAATATTCGATTTGGACTTAAATTGATCGGACGGATACTGGTCAAGAGAAACGCACTCTGGGGAGGGCGACAGCTGAAATAGGGTGGAGACATGAACGCGCAAAAGCTACCAACGAACCTATCCCAAAATGCGATGAATGCGGACAGCATTGCCTGGATCAGGCTCTCGTCGATCTACCTGCCACTGAAGACGCCGATCAGCGACGCGAAGGTTTTGACCGGGCGACAGAAACCGCTCACCGAGGTGGCTTTCCTGTTTGCGGAGATAGAGACCAAGGATGGCCACAGCGGCATTGGCTTCAGCTATTCCAAGCGTGCGGGCGGGCCAGGGCAGTACGAACATGCCAAGGAAATAGCCCATGTTCTCATCGGCGAAGATCCGAACGATATTGGGAAGCTATGGACCAAGTTGTGCTGGGCTGGTGCGTCCGTCGGGCGTAGCGGACTTGCAGTGCAGGCAATAGCGGCCTTCGACGTCGCGCTTTGGGATCTCAAAGCCAAACGCGCCGGTCTACCGCTTGCTAAGCTGCTTGGAGCCCATCGTGAAAGCGTCCGGTGCTACAATACATCAGGCGGGTTCCTTTCATCGCCAATCGAAGAAGTTCTCGACAATGTTGAGCAGTCAATTGCGGCAGGCATTGGCGGCATCAAGATCAAGGTCGGGCAGCCAGACATGAATGTTGACCTCAAGCGTGTTGCGGCGGTTCATGAGCAAATTGGCGATCGCGCGGCGATGATGGTCGATGCAAACCAGCAATGGGATCGTCCAAGCGCAATGCGCTTCGGTCGGCTGATGGAGCGCTATCATCTGACGTGGATAGAAGAACCGCTGGATGCCTACGATATCGAGGGGCACGCTGCGCTGGCAGCCCAGCTTGATACGCCCATTGCAACCGGTGAAATGCTGGCGAGCGTCCAGGAACATGTGGCCCTTATCCAAAACAATTCCGTGGATTTCATTCAGCCAGACGCGCCGCGCGTAGGCGGCATCACGCAGTTTTTGAAGATCTGTGCGCTTGCAGAAGCGAAGAAGCTGCAGCTAGCCCCGCATTTTGCGATGGAAATCCACCTGCATCTCGCCGCCGCTTATGAGCTTGAGCCCTGGGTAGAGCATTTCGATTGGCTTGATCCTTTGTTCAACGAGCGTTTGGAAATCAAAGACGGCAGGATGCTGGTGCCGAACCGGCCGGGTCTGGGTATCACGCTGTCGCAACAGGCCGGACTGTGGACGCGTGGAGTAGCAGAGTTCGGCACGCGATCCTGAGCGAACGATACGTCAGGCTGTCCCTCGGGCGACGATGCGAAAGTCGATGGTAATCATCGTTTCGACATTTGGGTCACCTTCGATTTTCCTGAGGATAGACCGGGCCGCCTGGGTGCCGATATCGCGGCGGTCGATCCGTATTGTAGTGAGCGGCGGATGTGTATGGGGTGCGAAATCGAAGTCACCGAAGCCGATAATGGCGAGCTTATCGGGCATGCGGCATCCTCGTGCGTGCGCTTCCGCAAGGGCGCCGTGGGCAACCACATCCGACGAGCAAAAGACGCCCAACGTATCCTCGCCGCGAGCGAGGAGTTGCGCCATCGCAAGGCGTCCATCACGGAAGGTTGACGGGGAGCTCATGTCCAGCTCCGGAAGCTCTACATTTGCAATGCCCTTGAGGCGATTGACGAAGCCATCGCGACGTTGGACTGCGCGTGGGTCGTTGGCGCCGATCTGTGCATAGCGATCATAGCCACGGATGAGTAGATGCTCAGCGGCCATTGCCCCGACGCCATCGTGTGAAAAGCCGACCGCGGTATCGAGTGGCGAGGGTGTTGAATCCCAAATTTCGACGATCGGGAGGCCAGCACCTGTGAGCATGGCTCGGGTTTCCTTGAGATGGGTGATGCCGGTCAGGATAATGCCGTCGGGACGCCGGGCAAGGATGGCGCGGGTAAGTTCTAGTTCACGCCCCGCATCGTATCCGGATAAACCAAGTAGAAGCTGGTAACCGGCGGAGACCAGTTCGGCATTAAGGCCTTCAATGGTTTCGGCAAAGATAGTGCTGGCGACAGACGGGACGATTGCTGCGATCAGTCGGGTTTTTCTGGAGGCAAGGCCGCCAGCCAGAAGGTTCGGCACATACCCTGTTCGAGCGATGACCTTCTCAATCGCTTCCAAAGTTCGTGGTTTGACCAGTGCCGGGGTATTAATGGCGCGCGATACCGTGACGGGCGAGACGCCGGCTAGTTTGGCGATATCAGCGAGCGTTACCGGACCACTGGTCGTGATGTGCTTTCGCTTGTTATAGTCGGACATGATCATCGCTCCTGTTAAAATGAGTTACGCTTTCATTTTTCGTGTAATCAAGGGATTCGATTGTCGGAATGTCGATAAAAATAATAAAGTATTGAATTTGCATTATAATATTTTTGCACATCAAGGTTGCAGGCGAGGGATTTACCGATAAAATGAAAGCGCTTCCATTTTACCGGTAGGAGGATGCCGGGAGTGGTCTAGCCGGGCCGGCCAGACGCCGGAAAAGTGGAGGAATTACAATGAATCTCAAACGTTTGAAGACGTTCGCGGCCGCTATGGCCGTAATATGTGCATCCGGCCTCCAGCCGAGCCTTGCGCAGGACTATCCAACCAAAACCGTAACCGTTGTCGTTCCGTTCGCGGCTGGCGGCAATACGGACACTTTCGGCCGCCTCGTCGCGGAAGAACTCGACAAGCGGCTGGGACAGCGTTTCATTGTTGAAAACAAGCCGGGCGCTGGGGGGAACATTGGTCTTGGCGATCTTGCTCGTTCCAAGCCTGATGGCTACACCATCGGCATGGGCACGGTGAGCTCGAATGCCATCAACCAGACTCTTTACAAAAAACTGCCTTATGACAAGGAAAAGGGCTTCGCGCCAATTTCTCTGATCGCCAGCCTGCCGAACGTTCTGGTCGTCAACCCCGACAAGATCAAGGCCAACAGTGTCGAGGAACTGATTGCGTTCCTGAAAACGGAGCCGGGTAAGCACACATACGCATCCTCGGGCGTGGGCACATCGATCCACCTGGCGGGCGAGTTGCTAGCGACCAAGGCGGACATCAAGATCACTCATGTGCCCTACAAGGGCAGCAGCCAGGCCATCCTCGATGTCGTCGCGGGACACGTTGATATGATGTTCGACAACATCCCCACGGCCGCCCAGCAGGTGAAGGCTGGCAAGGTGAAGGCGCTGGCCGTCACCAGCCTGGAAAGGGCCGCTCTCTTGCCCGACGTGCCAACCATGGCGAGCGTTATTCCCGGCTTCGACGCGACTTCGTGGCACGGCCTATTCGCGCCTCCCGGCACGCCACCGGAAATCGTCGAAAAGCTCAGCAAGGAAGTGCAGGCGATCATCGCCGAGCCGGCAATGCAGGAAAAGCTCAAGGCGATGGGTGTGACGCCAGTTGGCAATACGTCTGCCGAATTCCAAGTTTTCATTGATCAGGAAACAGCAAAGTGGGCCGACGTAATCAAGGCGGCCAGCGTGCCGCTGCAATAACGTAATCTGCCGGCCGGGGACCAGTCGTCGGCCGGCACCTCTTTCACACGCGAGTATCCTGCCATGCTGAAAATTAGAAATGGCCGCGACTTCGTTGGCGGTGTGACAATGATCTGCATCGGACTGCTATTTTTATGGTTCGGTCGGGAACTGGAAGTCGGAGACTCCTTTCGGATGGGTCCGGGCTACTTCCCGGCGATGCTGAGCCTCATTCTGTTGGTGATCGGTGCGATGATCATCGTTCAGTCGCTTATGGTTGATGCTGAAGACGACGAGCCGGAGGTATGGAACTGGAAGGCGTACAGCTTGGTAGTCGCCGCGCCGATAGGCTTCGGACTGCTGTTGTCCGGTCTCGGTCTCGCGCCTACCGTCGTGCTGCTGATAGCCGGGGTGGCGTCGGCGAGCCGTTATGCCAACTGGCGTCATTCGATCCTGCTCGGCCTCTTTCTGGCCGTCTGTTCCGTGCTGGTGTTCACGAAACTTCTGTCGCTTCCTGTTAGCGCCTTCGGCCCTTGGGTGCCCTTCATCGGCGACCTCACTTAAAGCTCGCCAACCAGCCGACGAAACCGGATTGGAATGCTTATGGATATCTTCTCTAACCTGTGGCTGGGTGCCTCGACAGCATTCATGCCGATGAACCTGTTCTACGGCTTTGTCGGTTGTCTTTTGGGCACCGCGATCGGCGTTCTGCCGGGTCTTGGGCCGACTGCGACCATCGCTATGCTTTTACCGATCACCTTCGGCCTGCCGCCGGAATCGGCACTGATCATGCTGGCCGGCATCTTCTACGGGGCCCAGTACGGAGGCTCGACCACAGCCATTCTTATCAACCTGCCGGGTGAGAGCTCATCCGTCGTCACCGCGATCGACGGTTACCAGATGGCGCGCAACGGCCGAGCGGGAGCAGCGCTTGCAACAGCGGCTCTCGGCTCTTTCTTCGCCGGAACCGTAGCAACCATCTTGCTCGCGGTCGCAGCCCCGCCACTTGCAGCGGTGGCACTTAATTTCGGGCCTGCGGAATATTTCTCGCTGATGGTCCTTGGCCTTGTGGCGTCGGTCGCGCTTGCCAGCGGATCGTTGCTAAAAGCGTTTGCGATGATTGTTTTCGGACTTGTGCTGGGGACGATTGGGACGGATGTCGAAAGTGGGACACCCCGTTATGTGTTCGATATCCCGGAACTCTACGATGGTTTAAACTTCGTCGCAGTCAGTATGGGCATATTCGGGATATGCGAAATCCTTCGCAATCTGGAAAACGAGCAGGAGCGTTCGGTCGGGGTCAAGAAGGTGACCGGCCTGATGCTGACGCAAGAGGATTTGAAGCGGATCATCGCGCCTGTTCTGCGCGGCACTGCCCTTGGCTCGTTCCTCGGCGTACTGCCGGGAGGCGGGGCAATGCTTGCCTCGTTCGCCTCCTATGCGATGGAAAAGCGGATATCCTCGAACCGGGCCGAATTCGGCAAGGGAGCTATAGAGGGCGTTGCCGCACCGGAATCAGCGAACAATGCTGGAGCGCAGACCTCCTTCATTCCGATGCTGACACTTGGTATTCCTGGCAATCCAGTCATGGCACTGATGGTGGGGGCGATGATCATCCAGGGTATCACACCCGGACCAAACGTGATTTCCGACGAGCCTGAACTGTTCTGGGGCATGATCGTCTCGATGTGGTCGGGCAATCTGATGCTGGTTATCCTCAACCTCCCTCTTATTGGGCTTTGGGTGCGCATGCTGACAGTACCCTATCACTTGCTGTTTCCGGCGATCATCGCCTTCTGCTGTATCGGTGCCTACAGCATCAACAACAGCGTCTTCGACGTCTTCGTCATGGCAGGCTTCAGCATCGTTGGTTTCGCGCTCACCAAGATGCGCTTCGAGCCCGCGCCGCTTTTGCTTGGATTCATCCTCGGGCCTATGCTGGAAGAGAACCTGCGCCGCGCCATGCTGATTAGCCAGGGCGATCCGTCAATCTTTTTGCGTAGCCCCCTCAGTCTGTCATTGCTGGTGTTCGCCGTCTTTGTGCTGGCCCTTGTGCTGGCGCCGAGTATCCGCCGCAAACGTGAGGAGGCTTTCACAGAATGACCGATTGTGGCGCTGTGAAGTTAAAACCGTGACACCATTGGCTTACACGGGGTGAATCAATTCGAAATTGGCGGTGCTGAAGCCAAAAACCCGGCAGAATCTGCAACTCGGGCACTTCGGACATGTAAAGCACCACGTTGGTGATCCAGCATGTGGTTTCCGTAGGGTGCCAGGGCCGCTAAGCTGGCAAGGCTTTCGCCTGCGTCCGGTTGCAGAGTTGCATGTAGACCAGCGCGCTCACCTTCGGGTCACCCCCGCAACGGAGGCGACGACACCGCCATAGGAATGGCCGACCAGCACAACACGCCCTGCCTGTCGGGAGATGACAAGACGTGCCGCCGCAATGTCGGCCTCCAGGCTCGACAGGGGTAATTGCGCCACGGCGACATCGAACCCCTTCGCTTTCAGGATGTCATGGACGGTCCGCCAGGAAGAGCCGTCCATGGGCGCGCCGTGCACAGCACAATGCTGATGACTTTGGTCGAAACTGTAGCCGGGGTCATAGGCACCGCCGTGGCTGCTGCGCACGTCTTGGCTTTTCCGTCGAAACTTTCTCCACTGAGGAGGCCTTTCTGCTTCAAGCACCTCGGAGATATTGTATGTGTGTGTTCCATATCAAAGGCGGACCCGCATCACCGGGTCCGCTCTCGGTTTTATCGATTCAGCGTGCGCCCGCCATCGACCACGATTTCTGTTCCGATCGTCCATGCGGATTCATCGGATGCCAGATAGACGACAGCTTTGGCGACCTCGGACGCGGTACCGAAGCGTCCAGCAGGGATCGTAGCGGCGATCTCGGTGTTTACCTGTTCTCTGTAGGCGTCTGGAATGCCAAGCTTATCGTAGAGCGGCGTTTCCACTGGGCCGGGGCTGACTGCATTGATGCGGATGCCACGCGGCAGGAGTTCGGACGAGAGCGTCTTCGACAGGTTGAGGAAGGCCGCTTTGGTTGCGCCGTAAACGGAGGAGTTGACGGCGCCGATATGCGCGTTGACCGAGGTATTGAGTACCACCGAGGCGGGTTGGGCGAAGACTGGCAGCAAAGCCTGAATCAGAAAGTAGGGGCCACGAACGTTGATAGCGAACGACTGATTGAAGGCTTCCTCGGTCCAGGATTCGATTGGCTGCCAGACCGAGACGCCGGCATTGAGGAAGGCGACGTCCAACTGTCCATAATGTTCCTTTACCGCAAGCGCGAGTTCGCGTTGCGCCTCGACACTTGCGCTGTCGGCCCTCAGGACAAGAACCTCTGAGCCGAGTGCTGACTTTGCTTTTTCGATGGATTCCGGGTTGTTGCCGGTCACGATGACGCGGGCGCCTTCGTTGAGAAACTGCTTTGCGGTTTTGAGGCCAATGCCTGAAGTGCCGCCGGTGATCAAGGTACGCTTTCCATTAAGACGTGTCATAAAAGATGCCCGTTTTTGAGATTCCAATCTCGACCTACGGCGGCATATTTTCTCAGTCGCCTTCCGTGTCGATGACTGTCTCAATAGACGGGATGCGGGGCTTTAGCCCCGCCCAATAAGCTCAAAGTATTGCCCAATTATCTCAGCATTCCGTCAAGCTGAACTCTTGGGACTATCAGCAGCCCGCTCCTGCTTCAGCGAAGCTTCCCGTAATCTGCAACGAGAACTAAGCTGGGCTGCTCATCGAATGCCGAAGCTGACGCATGTCGCGAACGGGGGGCGCACCGAATTGTCTCAGATACTCTCGGCTGAACTGAGAGGCACTCTCATAACCAACTGCGAAGGCCACGTCAGATGCGCTGTGATCGCCCGCGAGCAATAGCTGGCGTGCCTGTTGCAGCCGGAGCTGCTTCTGGTACTGGACCGGGCTGAGGCTCGTCAGTGCCACGAAATGCCTGTGCAGGCTGGCGCGGCTCATACCGCTGACCTCACACAACGCCTCAATTCGTAACCGCTTGTTCTGATGGTCGCGGATCCATTCCACGGCACGGCGAATCCGACCAAGCGCGCCTTCAGGCTGCGCGATATGGCGAAGGAGTCGTCCCTGCGGTCCCTGGAGGAGACGATAGAGCAATTCGCGCTCCGCCATTGATGCCAGGACAGGTATGTCGCTCGGGGTATCGAGCAAAGAAAGCAGGCGCAGCAGCGTGTCGCGGAGTGGTGGTGTCATCGAATTGATGGCGATCCCGATGCCCGGCGCTTCGGCATCGCGGATCGGCGGCATGTCGGCAGCTATTTGTGACAAGAGCGCCGGGTCCAGGACCAGTGACGCCGAGATATAGGGACGCCCGTCATCGGCGTTGTGGATCTGGCCGCTTAAAGGAAGATCCAGGGCGCTGACGAGGTATTGCGCCGAGTCGTAGCGCAGCAAGTTGTCCTGGATCGCCACATCCTTCGATCCCTGCAGGATGAAGCAGATCATGGATCGGTAGAGACATGGCGATGTGCCGGAGGTCACTTGTCCGACCCCGATCTCCAGGCGTGGGATCAAAGTGGTCGTTATACCAGGTCGCGCATGCCGCAGGGCAATATCGATGTGAGGTTGAAGATGCTCGGTCATGACCTCTGTATGTCACCGATTTCACAGTAAGAAAAGTCCCTGAGACAATCGGGCAAGAGATTGAGAGCATTGGGCGGGCGGGCGTCCTGATCGTCGGGCTTCCTGAACTCGGACTGTTGGACAAAGGGCAAATCGCAAAGCTCGTCGGCGTCGCACCGATGAATCGCGACAGCGGACTGATGCGCGGAAAACGGATGATCGTAGGCGGGAGAAAACCGGTAAGGGATGCGCTTTACATGGCAGCACTACCGGCAATACGGTTCGATCCAAACATGAAAGCCGTGTTTGACCAACTGAAAGTCAAAGGCAAACCCGGAAAGGTTGCTCTCGTCGCGGTCATGCGCAGGATGATCATAATCCTCAATGCAAGAATGCGGGATTATCGAGCAACGGAAGCCATCGCCCTCGGATGTCAACGGGTGTGGCAGCGCAATGAGACCCTTCCGGTATGCTGTGACGGCAAACCGAAAAAGCTCTGATGGGTCGTCGCTGGACATCACCTTTACGGGCGTTGGCAGAATTTTACCGGCCGATACGTCGATCACCTGAGATATCCCTTTCAGTGAAGACGGCAGACTCTCAAGGCCTGCCGTCAGATGCATTACGCCACATCGGGAAGGCCATCGAGCAGCTTCTCGAGCGTGATAGGATAATGGCGAACCCTAACACCGCTTGCGTTATGGATAGCATTGGCTATCGCTGCCGAGACACCGCACAAGCCGAGTTCGCCGATACCCTTTGCCTTCATCGGCGAGGACATCGGATCGGTCTCGTCCATGAAGATTACCTCCTGGTGAGGCACATCGGCGTGAACAGCGACTTCATAACCGGCTAGATCATGGTTGACGAAGAAGCCGCGGCGCGTATCGACAGCAAGCTCTTCCGACAGTGCACCGCCCACGCCCATGGTCATCGCACCGATGACCTGGCTGCGCGCCGTGACCGGGTTGAGGATACGGCCCGCAGCACAGACCGCCAGCATCCGGCGGATCCTGGTCTCGCCCGTTGCGACATCCACGCCGACTTCGACGAAATGCGCGCCGAATGTGGATTGCTGATGCGTTTCTGTCAGGTTACCCCACTGCATCGTGTCCTCGGCCAAAAGGCCTTCGGGACCTGCGGCCTCGGCAAGCGATACGGAGCGGTTGCCGGACAGAACCTGACCGTTCTCGAAGACCACGTCCTCGGAATTGAAGCCAAGCTTCTGCGCGATGGCGTCGCGCAGCTTCACACAGGCGGCGTAGACCCCGGACGTCGAAGAATTGGCGCCAAACTGTCCACCAGAACCAGCCGAGACCGGAAAGCGGGAATCGCCCAGTTGCACACCCACCTTGTCGATGGTGACGCCCATCATTTCCGCCGCCGTCTGCGCAATGATGGTGTAACTGCCTGTTCCAATATCTGTCATGTCGGTCTCGACCGTGACGATGCCCTGATCGTCAAGCCGGACCCGTGCACCGGATGGCAGTACCATATTGTTGCGGAAGGCAGCGGCGACACCCATGCCAATCAGCCAGTTGCCTTCGCGCCGCGATCCGGGCGCGCCGCGTTTGCCCCAACCGAAGCGCTCGGCGCCAAGCTTCAGACAACCGACAAGGTCACGATGGGAAAAGGGCCGCTCGGGGTTTTCGGGATCGACCTGCGTATCATTGATGATCCTGAACGCGATCGGATCGATGCCGAGCTTTTCCGCCATCTCATCCATTGCGACTTCGAGAGCCATGAGACCCGGCGCTTCGCCCGGTGCCCGCATGGCATTGCCTTCGGGCAGATCGAGCGTTGCCAACCGCATCGCGGTCATGCGGTTTTCGCCGGCATAAAGCAGCCGGGTTTGCAGCACAGCCGCCTCCAACTGCCCGCCCGCCTGGTCACCCGACCAGCTTTCGTGCCCGATGGCAGTAATTCTGCCATCGCTCTGTGCACCAATGCGCACGCGCTGGATTGTCGCTGGCCGATGGGTCGTATTGTTGATGACAAACGGTCGCGGTAGAGCGACTTTAACAGGCCGTTTGGCAGCCTTTGCACCAAAGGCGGCAAGAACAGCATCAGCGCGCAGGAACAGCTTGCCGCCGAAACCGCCACCGATGAACGGCGACATCAGATGGATTTTTTCCTTGTTGATATCGAGCGTTGTCGCAAGGTCGGAGCGCAACCAGTCGATCATCTGGCTCGATGTCCAAAGGGACAGATCGTCACCATCCCAGGCAGCGATGGATGCGTGCGGCTCCATCATGGCGTGGGACTGGTCGGGCGTGGTGTAGGTTTCTTCGCAGGTAACGGGGGCCGCCTTGAAGGCGGCGTCGAAGTCGCCGGCACTGGAATCGGGATCGCCCGTTTCGGGTTTGGTCGCCGTATCCATGGCCTTGCCCAGCGCAAAGCTCCCCTGCTCCTCGCTATAATCAACCTGGACAAGAGCCGCTGCGGCGCGCGCCTGCTCGAACGTCTCGGCGACGACGACTGCTATCGCCTGATGATAATGCTGAATCTGACGCCCGCCGAAGAGCCTGACCGTGTTGAACTTACCCTTAGCTCGCTCCCCGACATCGAGGGCAGTGACCACGGCCAGAACGCCCGGCGCCTTTCTGGCCATGCTCGTATCGATGGACTTGATAGACCCCTTCGCTATCGCCGAACCGACAGGGTAGCCGTAGGCATAGCGCGTTTTGGGATCATGCCACTCGTAGGCGTACATTGCTTGGCCGGTCGTCTTGAGCTGGCCGTCGATGCGAAGAATTGGCTGGCCGACAACCTTCAACCGGTCGATTGGATTGGTGCCTGCTGGTTTATCGAACTGCATGGTTAGCTCCTTGCTTGGGCTATGACCGCACTCAGGGCGCGTTCGACCAGTTTGACCTTGAAGCGATTATGTTCGGTCGGCTTTGCATCCGCAAACAGCACAGCCGATGTTGGCGCAGCTCCCCTTTGCAGCTCAGCATCTGCTTCGTCGATGCGCCATGGCTTGTGGGCAACGCCCCCAACCGCGACGCGCCCGGTACCGTCTGGCTGGATAACGGCGCCTACCGAAACGATGGCAAAGGCGTAGGATGCCCGATCGCGGACCTTGCGGTAGATATGCTGTCCACCCAGCGGCTTGGGAAGGACGACAGCGGTGACAAATTCGCCACGCTCCAGACTGGTCTCGATATGTGGCGTTTCGCCTGGCAGGCGGTGAAGTTCAGCGATAGGTATGACGTTTCGTCTGCCATCCGGCTTGACGGTTTCCACGACGGCATCGAGAACCCGCATGGCGATTGCCATGTCGCTTGGATGGGTCGCGATGCAGGCATCACTGGTGCCAACGACCGCATGGAGGCGGCTGAAACCGCCGATGGCTGAACAGCCACTGCCGGGCTGGCGCTTGTTGCATGGCTGGTTGGTATCGTAAAAATACGGACAGCGCGTCCGTTGCAGCAGGTTGCCGGCAGTGGTTGCCTTGTTGCGCAACTGTCCCGATGCCCCGGCCAGAAGAGCACGCGACAGAACCCCATAGTCGCGACGGACTGTTTCGTGAGCCGCCAGTTCTGTGTTGCGCACCAGCGCTCCGATGCGCAGGCCGCCCTCTGGGGTCGATTCGATCTTGTCCAGACCGAGGTTGTTCACGTCGATAAGATGCGTGGGGACCTCGATTTCAAGCTTCATCAGGTCGAGCAGGTTCGTACCACCAGCAATGAACCGGGCCTGTGGATTAGAAGCTGCGGCCTTGACGGCGATGTCGACGGATGCGGCGCGCTCGTATGTAAAGGCCTTCATGCTTTTGTCCCCGCAGCTTCGACGATAGCATCAATAATGTTGGAATAGGCGCCGCACCGACAGATGTTGCCGCTCATGCGCTCGCGAATTTCTTCGGGCGTAATGCTCACCTGTGCGGTCAAATCGCTCGTGACGTGGCTTGGAATATTAGCCTTGAACTCCTCCAGCAAGGCTACGGAGGAACAGATTTGGCCGGGGGTGCAGTACCCGCACTGGAAACCGTCGTGCTTGACGAAGGTGGCCTGCATGGGATGCAGCTCGCCCGGCTTTCCAAGTCCCTCGATCGTGACCACGTTGTCACCTTCATGCATCACCGTCAGCGTGAGGCAGGCGTTAATACGCCGACCGTCAACCATCACGGTACAGGCACCGCATTGCCCGTGGTCGCATCCTTTCTTCGTTCCCGTAAGATGAAGGTGCTCGCGCAGCGCATCGAGTAACGTCGTTCGGTTGTCGACGTCGAGGGTCCTGCTCTCGCCATTGATGGTCATGGAAACCTTCGATGTGAGTTTTTCACCCTCAGGTGGCGACTGCGCGATGGCGTCCCCGGCCACACCCGTCATCGCAACTGTTGCGGCTGAGGATATGAGCAGGTTTCGACGCGATATCTCAAGTTGAATGGGGCTTTGCATATGCGGCTCCGCTTCGCTTTCGGTTTGTCGGGCGCGGAGGAACCACGCCATACTACAAAGTAATGGCGCCTGCGAAAATGATTAGGTGGTGTTATCCGCTTGGACTTATCGCTCCCCGACATAAATGTTCGCCGTAGAGTGGGATCCATTGATGTTGGAAATCCATAAGTCCATGCAGCATACTCGGGCTAATCCCGGATAACCGATTGACATATGGTGCACGATGGTTCGACAAGCCTGAAAACCAATTCCGTTCTGTCAAAGCTTGTTCGCCCGCGCTGGTTTGCGAAAGGAACGGACGGCTGGAACAAGATGGTTGAAAAACGCCCCGAATTCGACGTTGCCGAAACGACCGCCATTGCGCTGCGCAAGGCCGAGCGTGCAGGCTTCCGGTTCGCCGTATTGGGCCGCACCGTGGCCGTTATGGCGCTCGCGATCAGCTTCTTGCTCAGTTACTATTACCCCATCAATCTGGGAATTTTCGGCATAACCACGCTTATCGCTCTCGGTGGGCTGACGTCGCTTGCGGCGGTCGCCACACGCTATGAGAAACCTGCCAGATTTGCACTGTTCACCTTCGATGCTTCAGCCGTGACGGTCTTGCTTGCATTCGTGCCCTTGAGCAGCGGCGGAGACATACCCCAGAACCTCGTCTTCCTGACAAGCTCGGTGCAGCATTACTATCTGATCGTTGCAGCCGCCGTTCTAACACTTTCACCTCCGCTCGTTCTGTGGACGGGAGCGTGGGCAGCGGGCGGACTTCTCTTCGCAACATGGTGGATCATATCCGGAATGGCGCAGGTTGTGACCTACGCCAACCTTCCCATTTCTCCAACGCGGGATGTCTATCTCAACACCGTGCTCAACCCTGACTTTCTTGGTCTTGCGTCAAGGGTTCAGGAGACACTGATGATCCTTCTGGTTACCGCCATTGCGGCGCTGGCGGTTCACAGAGCAAGACTGGTTGTGAGCGAACACGCCGAGGCCAGAGCGAGTGAGCGGCGCGTTCAAAAGATCTTTGGCCGCTACGTTCCGGCCCCCGTGCTTCGCGAGCTCCTCGATGAAGGGCACCTGGTTCCCCAGACAAGGCTGGCGACGCTTTTGTTTGTCGACATCAAGGGATTTACCAGCCTTTCCGCGGGATTGCCGCCCTTGAGACTGGTTCGTTTTCTGAACGCCTTCTTCAGCGCCGTCACGGATATCGCCGACCAACATGGCGGTGTCGTCGTGACCTATATCGGCGACGCCGTGCTGATATCGTTCAATGCGCCACTTCCGGCTTCAGACCATGCCGAGCGCGCCCTCGCCGCATCTCGGGACATCTTGAAAGCAACGCAGGATCAACAGTTCGATGGGATTTATATCAGCATAAGGATCGGAGTTGCCACCGGGCTGGTCGCCGCAGGGACGATGGGTGCTGATGATCGCCAGACTTACACGGTATACGGAGACGCGGTCAATCTGGCGCAGAGGCTTCAGGAGTTGAACAAACAGACAAAGACAGACTGCCTGATCTGTGAAGCGACCGCACGCCAGGCTGGACATCATCGCGCCCTGTTGAGCCTTGGGGCTCATCCGATCCGCAATCTGCGTTCACCGGTCGAAGTCTTCACGTTCTCAGATGCCTCCTTGAAGTGACACGCTCGGGTCTATGAACCGTGCTCGACGCCCGCGGGACCGTTCAAGCCCTTAAAGCATCGACCACCACCCTGAACGCGGGCGAGTTTTGCCGCCTGCTGGGGTAGAACAGATAGTAGCCTGTAAACATGGGAGACCAGTCATCCAGGATCTGTATCAATTGCCCCGATGCTCGCTCTTTTTCAACGAGGCTTTCCGGCACATAGGCGATTCCATATCCGGCAACTGCGGCATTAATCATCGTGTATGACGAATTGAACGTCAGTTGTCCCTCGACGCGCACGCGGACTTCTCTGCCGTCCTTTTCGAACTCCCAGGCATAAAGACCGCCCGATCGCGATTGTCGGTGATTGATGCAATCGTGACCGACCAGTTCTTGTGGCGTCGAGGGCGTTGTCCGGGCCTCCAGATACCGGGGAGAGGCGACCGCGACCAACCGCCAGTCTGGACTGATGCGAACGGCGATCATGTCCTTGTCCAGGCTCTCACCCAGGCGAACGCCCGCATCGAACTTTTCTTCAACGATATTGCGAAAACCGTTGTCGCTGTTCAGCTCGACCTTGATGTCGGGAAACTCGTGCAGCACGGATCGCAGTTTAGGCCACACGACGCTCTCAAGTGCATGGTCGGAAAGTGTTATCCTGACCGAACCAGACGGTTTGTCCCGGATCTCCATCAGCGCATCGATCTCGGTTTCGATTTCCTCGATGCGCGGGGCCAGTGATCGGATCAATCGCTCACCTGCCTCCGTTGGAACCACACTGCGGGTCGTTCGGGTCAAAAGACGGAGGCCCATCCGCGCTTCAAGTTTTTTGATCGTGTGGCTGATCGTGGACTGCGACGTACCGAGTTTCGCTGCCGCCTTTGTGAAGCTTCGCTCCTCCGCGACCGCCAGGAACCACAGCATGTCATTGAGATCTTCCCGCTTCATGGTCGCCTCTGTCCTTTGATTAATGTCATAAGTCGATAAGTCCAAGTGAATTGCAACGACTAATCTTCGAACTGGTCGCGGCATATATTGCCGCCATGACACATCAAGCTTTCAGATCATTCGAATGCAACGACATTGACCAAGACGTTGCGATGCCGGTGGCGCAGACCACGCATGGGCACAAGGCCGCATGGGGCGCTGTCTTTTCAATGGCCTTGTGCGTGGCCGTCTTGATTGCTTCCGAGTTCATGCCGGTGAGCCTCCTGTCACCGATTGCTACCGAGCTGGGCGTGACGGAAGGTCGTGCCGGCCAGGCGATCTCGATCTCCGGCGTTTTTGCTGTCCTGACCAGCATTTTCGTCGCGGGCCTGGTGCGTCGTTTGGACAGGCGTCTGGTTCTTGCCGCGTTCTCGTTGATGCTGGTTCTCTCGGGAACGATCGTCACCTTCGCTCCGAACTATCTCGTGTTGATGGTCGGGCGCGCCATGCTCGGTATCGCCATTGGCGGCTTCTGGTCCATGTCGACCTCGATTGTCATGCAGCTGGTACCGGAAGAGTCCGTTCCCAAGGGCCTTGCCATGCTCAACGCCGGCAATGCCATTGCAGCCACCATCTCAGCACCGCTGGGAAGCCTGCTCGGCAGCTATATCGGCTGGCGCGGCGCATTCTTTGCCGTCGTCCCTCTGGCACTTGTCGCCCTTGTCTGGCAGTGGATCAGCCTGCCATCGCTTCCTCCCCGGCGCCACGAGGGCTCGTCAAATGTCTTCAGGCTACTCTCCCGGCCTCAGGTTGCGATCGGCATGGTCGCAATCATGCTGCTCTTCATGGGTCAATTCGCCCTGTTTACATATCTGCGCCCATTCCTGGAGACCGTCACCTCGGTCTCGATATCGACACTCTCGCTCCTGCTTCTGTTGATGGGTCTGGCAGGCGTCGCCGGAACCACAATCGTCAGCCACCTGCTGCACAAACACCTCTTCCTCATTCTGGGCACGATCCCTCTCATCATGGCGATCCTTGCCGTGGGACTGATCGTGTTCGGATCGTCCCCAATCATAACGGCCGCACTTCTCATTGGCTGGGGCCTGTTCAGCACGGCCGCTCCCGTCGGCTGGGGCACCTGGCTCAGCCGCACGATGCCTGAGGATGCGGAGGCAGGCGGCGGGCTACAAGTCGCAACCATCCAGCTTGCGATTACGCTGGGCGCTTCGATCGGAGGCGTGCTGTTTGATGGCTATGGATGGTGGATCGCTTTCCTCTTCGCGGCAGCGCTGCTTGTCGGCTCGTTCCTGCTCTCCATCGCCGCATCGCGTTTCTCGACACGCCCATGAACCGTCACGGCGTTCTTTCCATGCCATGCACCCAAGTGAAATCCAGCTCATCGCCAGTCAAGGAAACATGCAGATGATCAACCAAGATCAAGACGACACAATAACGCAAAATACCGCCATCCACCGCCGCAGCCTGCTCAAGATGACAGGCGCTGGCGTCGCTGCGCTCGGGGCGATGTCCATTTTCGACGCAACACTTGCAAAGGCTCAAGACATGTCCAACGGCGCCTCCAATTTCTACACCAGCGACAAGGTGACACTGCAGAAGGTCACATTCAAAACCCAGTATCAGACAAATGTCGCTGGCAATCTTTTCCTACCCAAGACCCTCGACCAGGCGTCGAAGAACCCGACGATCATCGTTGGCCACCCAATGGGTGCGGTCAAGGAACAGAGCGCCAATCTCTACGCCACCAAGATGGCCGAACAGGGTTTTGTCGCGATGTCCATCGATCTGCCCTTCTGGGGCGAAAGCGAAGGACAATCGCGCAATCTGGTTTCGCCTGAAGCCTATGCCGAGGCCTTCAGCGCCGGCGTCGATTTCCTCGGCTCGCATCCCTTCGTCGACCGCGCCAATATCGGCGCCATCGGTGTGTGCGGCAGCGGCAGCTTCGTCATCAGCGCCGCCAAGATCGATCCGCGGATCAAGGCCATCGCGACCGTCAGCATGTACGATATGGGCGCGGCCTTCCGCAATGCACTGAACAAGTCCCAGACCGTCGAGCAGCGCAAGCAGTTTATCGCAACGGCGGCCGAACAGCGCTGGGCAGAGGCTGACGGCGCAGATATCCAGTACATCGGAGGCACCACACTCGAACTGACCGCCGATACCGACCCGATCCAGCGCGAGTTCTATGACTTCTACCGCACGCCTCGCGGTGAGTTCACGCCTGCGGGCGTCGCCAGAGAAACAACGACGAAGCCGACGCTCAGCAGCGCTGTCAAATTCATGAACTTCTATCCGTTCAACGATATCGAGACGATCGCGCGCCCGATGCTGTTCATCTCGGGTGACAAGGCCCATTCGAAGGAATTCAGCCAGGACGCCTACAACCGGGCCGCCGAGCCGAAGGAACTGGTTTGGGTCAAGGGCGCCGGTCACGTCGATCTCTACGACCGCGTCGATCTTATCCCGTTCGATCGGATTGCCCAATTCTTCGGACAGCATCTGGCGTAGGCCAAGCCATCGCGTGAGGTGGCTAGTTGCAGCGGGGTTTGCGCTGCCACTGCGCCGTAGGGGCTACGTTCACGACGGCCCCATACTCCATGACAATAATTAAAGGATACCCAGATGAAGAACATTGCCGCAAGCATTGCCATCTCGGCTCTTGCCACAACAGGAGTGGAAGCCCAGGAAGAGCGCAAAAGGGTTGCTCCTCCAGCCGTCTATACGGTCGCACCGGGGCTTGGCCATTTCACGGATGACGTCCTGTTCGGTGAAGTTTGGGTACGAACCGACCTCGCGCCTCGCGACCGTAGCCTCGTCACCCTCTCGGCAATTGTGTCTACCGGGAAAAACGAGCAGATCGCTGCACATGTGAGCCGCGCCCTGGATAACGACGTGAAGCCCGGCGAGATCGGTGAGCTCATCACGCATCTCGCGTTCTACTCGGGATGGCCGAATGCAATCTCAGCCGTCACAGAAATAAAGAAGGTTTTCAACGAGCGCCAGATCGCACCTTTGAACAACAGCGAAGCGACACGCATTGAATTGGAAGCCGCAGCCGAGGCCACTCGAAAAGCGACGGTCGATGCCGCCGTTGCGCCGACAGCGGCGGCACTAGCTGACCTGACCAACCGTGTGCTGTTCGGAGACTTGTGGCAGCGGCCAGATCTTTCAGCCCGAGACCGGAGCCTCGTGACGATGGCCGCTCTGATCGCTGTTGGCCAGCCGGAGCAATTACCGTTCCATGCCAATCGCGCGATGGATAACGGCTTGACGCGGCCGGAAGCTTCCGAAGTCCTGACACATGTTGCATTCTACTCTGGCTGGCCGAGAGCCATGTCCGCAGTACCTGTCCTCAAACAGGTTTTTGAAAACAGAAAAGGAATTCAAGTGAGCGCTCCACAGGCAAACATCTCGATCACTCCCGCAGGCGCCGGTGCCGCGCCAGCTCCTGCTGAGTATTTCACGGGCAGCGTCCGTATCTCGGGCCGTTATCAAGCCGAAGCTCCCGCGCGCATCGGCGGGGCCACGGTTTCCTTCTCGGCTGGTGCTCGCACTGCTTGGCACACACATCCTCTCGGGCAAACCCTGTTCATCGTCAGCGGGCGCGGCTGGGTGCAGAAGGAAGGTGAGCCAGTTCAGCAGGTCGGGCCTGGAGACGTCGTCTGGATCCCACCGCTGATCCGGCATTGGCATGGCGCCTCAGCGAGTGAACCGATGAGCCATTTCGCCGTAGCCGAAGCGCTCGACGGAAGCGCTGTCACCTGGATGGAGAAGGTATCCGACGAGGACTACGGCAAGGGTGCCGCAGAGTAAAAGCAAGACTATGGGCTGCAGGGGTGGGTGACCACTCCACGCCTTCAATGCAAACCGAAACGGAGACGATCACGTGCCCAAGACAATATTGGCCTCAGCTATCGTCGTACTGGGATTGACGGGACCTGCCATGGCTCAAGAAAGCATCCGGATTTCCGCAGCGTGGGGCGACGTCACCGCCACTCTCGCCGATAACGAAGCAGCCAGATCGCTGGCGCGCATGCTGCCATTGACGATCGAGATGTCCGACCATCTCCGCCAAGAAAAAACGGGAAACCTGCCCTCCGCCCTGCCGGAGCTTACGCGGCAGCGAGATTTCTCGGTCGGTACGCTTGGCCTGTGGAGTGCCGATCATTTCGTGATCTATTATCGCAGCGGCCGCGTTCCCTCTCCGGGCATTATCATCCTCGGGCAGGTAACGGGGGACGTTTCCATCTTCGACCGCCCAGGATCTGTCACCGTAACCTTGGAAAAGGCACAGTAAGATATCTCCGGCATTGGCTTCGTTCGAAGCGTCTGCCGATCAGGGCCGTGCACTGCGAACTGAGAGCCGCAGTCCTTCAAATCTGGAAGGAAATCGCACGCCTATAGGCCGCATGCGCAGAAACCGACAAGCAAGATTGTTGATCGGTGTCAGTTAAGTTTACGGTGCCTTTACGCTTGCTGCGGCGTTTGCTCCTGAGCGAATTTTTTCGGTGTTGGACGCACGCTAACTGTCGCCACCGACCTTTCTTCGGTCCACGACACCGTTCCAGCGAATATTTCACGTACCTTCACGAAGTCGTGAAACCTTTCTGCGCGTTGATCGTTCAGCGCCCATGAAAAACAATGAAGTAGAACTGAAACCGGTCCATGGTGCCGACGAAACTGGTACCGAGGCCGCCTCCCCGCCAATAGATCATGACAATGGTGACGAACTTCCTCCAGAGGAAGCGGAACCCGCGGGCTTGACGCCAGCAGAGGCTGAGGAGGCCCGTCGAAAGTACCTTCTGAAACGGTTCTGGATCAGTGCCCGCGGTTTCTGGAGCCGGCGTGGCGATAAGCTGTCATGGCTTTTTACGCTGGGACTGCTGGCTATGATCGGGATCAATGTCGGCTTCCAATACGGGATCAACATCTGGAACCGAGGCATATTCGATGCGATCGAAAAACGCGATGCGTCGACTGTTTATTCCCTCGCCTCCATATTCCCGTTTCTTGTTCTCGGAAGTGTTTTTATCGTCACCTCGCAGGTCTATGTCAGAATGCGCATTCAGCGGCGCTGGCGCTCCTGGCTGACCAATGTGCTGGTTGGCAGATGGATTGCAAACGGCCGCTACTACCAGCTCAATTTGATTGATGGCGATCACCAAAATCCCGAGGCAAGGCTCTCGGACGATATGCGCATCGCCACCGAGGCGCCGGTCGATTTCGTGTCCGGTGTCATCGCCGCATTCCTGTCCGCCTCAACCTTCATCGTCGTCCTGTGGACGATTGGTGGGGCGCTAACGCTCTCTATCGGCGGTGTCTGGGTGACCATTCCCGGCTTCCTGGTCATAGCGGCGGTCATTTACGCGGCAATTACGTCCACCTCCATCGCCTTTATTGCCCGAAACTTCGTCAAGGTTTCCGAAGTCAAGAACCAGGTTGAAGCGGAATTCCGCTACACGCTGACACGCGTCAGGGAAAATGGCGAGAGCATTGCCCTGCTTGGCGGCGAAGAGGAGGAGCGCAGCGATCTCGAAAAAAGGTTTGGCAATGTCCGGCGGCAGTGGCGCCTCATGGCGCAGCAATATATGCGCACCACGGTCGTCTCCAACGGTTCAATGCTGATCGCCCCAGTCGTGCCGCTTTTGCTGTGTGCACCGAAGTTTCTCGATGGCAGCATGTCGCTCGGCGAAGTCATGCAGGCAGCGTCCGCATTCACTATCGTCCAGTCCGCGTTTGGCTGGCTGGTCGACAACTATCCGCGCCTGGCCGATTGGAACGCCTGCGCAAGACGCGTTGCTTCCCTGATGATGTCACTTGATGGCCTTGAACGGGCTGAAAAAAGCGACACGTTCGGCCGCATCGTGCGCGGCGAGACCGAAGGTGAGACCATGCTCAGCCTCAAGGACGTGTCCGTGTCGCTGGGAGATGGAACCGCCGTGGTAAAAGAGACGGATGTCGAAATCGGCGCGGGAGAGAGAGTTTTGGTGTCAGGGGAATCCGGCTCTGGCAAAAGCACGTTGGTTCGAGCCATTTCCGGCCTCTGGCCCTGGGGCGGCGGCAGCGTGAATTTCCGGGCAGGCAGCCAATTGTTCATGCTGCCGCAACGACCATACATTCCATCCGGGACGCTTCGCCGCGCGGTGTCTTATCCGCAACCGGCGGACAGCTGGACGGCGGAAGAGATCGGCGCCGCTCTGGACAAGGTCGGCCTCGCCCAACTCAAGGACAAGATCGAGGACGATGCACCTTGGGACCAGACATTGTCAGGCGGTGAAAAGCAGCGGCTTACCTTTGCACGTCTGCTGCTCAACGCCCCCGATATCATCGTGATGGACGAGGCGACCGCAGCGCTGGACGAAAAAAGTCAAGACAAGATGATGCAGACTGTTATCGATGAGCTACCCGACGCCACAATTATTAGCGTGGCCCATCGTGCCGAGCTGGAAGCCTTTCACAGCCGCAAGATTACACTGGAGCGCCGGGACGGTGGCGCAAAGCTGGTGAGTGATATCGAGCTTATACCAAGAAAATCGAGGAAAAGATCGATGCTTCGGCGGATGGTGAAGCGGAGGTAATTTCGCACGCCGGTAACCTGCGAATCCGGCAAGGGAATGTTTGTCCAGATCAGCTCGATTGCGATCGCAGGTCCCACAAGATAGAGGCGCCGATCTGATCATGGTCTGGCTCGGGAGCACCGAACCTCCTGAAAGCTCACAGCGAGAGCGCTTCCTTGCGCGAAACCCAGGCGGCAGCGGCATCCACCGATTTGAACTCGATCATTGATCGTGATGACACCGAGAGCAGGCGGTCTTTCGCCATCGAGGAGAGATCGCCGCCAGGAAGGAGTTCCAGCAATGTCGTGCATCCGGCCTCCTTCAAACTTTCCATGCACCCCTGCCAGTCGATACGCGTTTCCAACTGCGCCGAAAGCCGCTGCACCGCCATGTCGCGAGAGCGAACTGATGTGCCATCGATACCTGCCAGAACCGCTGCGGTCGGGCTCTTGAACTCTGTGTTCCCCAAAGCCTTTGCAAAAGCCGCGACAGCGGGATGCATCAGTGGCGTATGCGACGCGATCTTTACGGGAAGAGGCGTGACATGGGCACCACGCCGTTCAGCGTCCGCCGTTGTGGATCCCATGTTTCGAAGAGGACCCGCTAACACGAAGCGGTCGTCGCCATTGCGTATGGCGATGTAGACTGCGTTGCTTTCGCAGATTGGTGCCAGCGTCGTTTCGCGCAAGCCACGGATGGCAATCATCCCGCTCGGTTCGGCACAGACGGCATCCATCAGCCTGGCCCTGAGGCTCGCCAGTCGAATGGTGTCTGCCGCGCTGATCGAACCGGCGCAGCCATAGGCCGCGAGTTCACCAATGCTGTAGCCGGCGAAATAAGAGGGCTCTGGTATGGAGGGTTTAATCGCATTGAAGGCAGCGAGCTCCACGGCGCAGATCAACGGCTGCGCGATGGCGTTGTCATGCAGCCTGCCCTCGCTCAGGACGGCATCGACCGTTGACCCCATGATCTGATAAAAGGCATCAAACACGACGGCCGCTTCGGGTGCGGCTCGCAAGCGGTCGATCACATCGGGTGCCTGGGCGCTCTGACCGGGGCAGAGGATGCCGAGCGTCACGACATAGCCTCCAGATCATGCAGGAAAAGAGTGCAGGAGAGGAGATCGGCCGCTCCGCCGGGTGAAATCCGGCGCGTGCAGAAAATACGGTGCAGGTCGGTTGCTCTCGCCAGATGGTCCGGCGCGAACACGCCGCCGATCGAAAGAAAAGCCCGCGCCTGCCCCTGCGCATAATCCAGGCCGTCACGACCGGCTCTGTGCAATATGTTGGTGTCATTCAGCACAGCCATGATCGCGAAGAACGTTTGAAGCGCCGCACAGTTGCGGGTGGCTCCTTTGATCAACGCGTCCTGGAAGGCGGGCAGCGCGACGTCACGAAGAACCGCGTAGCCTGAGGCAGCCTGCTGGCGCGCACCACCACCGCCATGCCGGGCAAGCGCGCGAGACCCATGGGAATCGACAGGCTCATCCATTAAAATGTCTCTGCCCCACAGGTTGGCTACGTTCATGCAGACAGCATTGGCATCAAGCAGCAGCCTGTTTGAAACGTGATAGCCAGCAGCCGCAGACAGCAGGCCAAGATTGAAGATCGCTCCGCGATGCGTATTGACCCCGCTTGTCGCCACCATCATTCGATGCTCGGCACCGCGTCCAAGTCTCCGAAGCTCTGAGAATTCGCTCGATGCACCGCCAGCCGACGCTATCTGCGGGAAATAGCATCTCAGAGAAAACAGGCTGCGCATGAAGGTTGCCATGGTCATGTCGTCATGGGCACCATTGTCGATGGGACTGACCAGGCCGGGCTTGGGATAAAGCGCGAGTTCCGTGTAAAGCGCACGAACGGCCAACCTGCCGATGGTGCGGCTGATATCGCGCGGACCGAAGCTTTGTTGGTCTGCAAGAGGCTGTGATATCGTGTTCATGTGGCCCTCTCTGCGACACTCTCCAGAGCGGCGAGTGGCACGAGTTGCGGGCCGCCGTGCTGCTTGACCAGAATATGCTCCGGTTGCCCGGCATATTCGCGCAGATTGACGCCCGCGCCGCTCGTCAGCACCAACTCGCCGTCAAGTCGCGGCATGCTTTCAATAGCCAGAAGTGCTTGAATGACAACACGTGCATCCACCTGAACAGGCGTCGAAACCAGAATATCCAGGTCCGAGGTCGGTCGCAAATGGTCTTCACCCGACAGATGCGACCATGCCAGAGATCCGAAGACGGACAGGTCCAGCTCATGCTGTTCCACCACCTTCAAGATCGCGTCGATCGTTGGCTTCCAGGACGGTGGCGCACTGGCAGCGGCATCATTGAGCCGAACCGCAGGCAAAATGTCATCGATGGCATTCGTCTGCACGCGAAGTCCGAAACGTTGCTTTTGGGGTGTGGACAAGCCAAGGCGCACCGTTTTTACCTCATCGCCAGCCGCAGAGGAGGCCACGACCAGCGGGCGGCCCGCATCAATCCAGTCGAAGAGCCTATCACCACCCGCCATGCCGCAGGCAGAGATATCCGCACCGTCGCGCCATGAACGCTTTAACGTGACGAAGCGATGCCTGTCAGGCCGCGTCATGCCGCACCCGTTGAGACACGGCGCGGGCAAGTGTGCGCCCTTTGCGCTGTTCGCCATAGTCGCGGCGGGCATCGCTGTTGGGGTCCTGCTTTTCTTCCAGCGCATTCACAAGGGCTGCCGCGAGATCGCCATCCCAGATCGCGCGCACCGCGCCCATGGCGACATAATTGGCAACGCCGGGTGCAAAGACCGCGCTGTCTTTCGACAGTTCCTCCAACCGCTCGACAGGAATTTTCGTGACACGCGACATGGCGGGAAGGTTCATGACGCGGACCTCTGCTTCCGGAAGGGCGTAACACACATCCGCCAGAAGGCTGGAGGACAGGAAACCGGCGCTGACCGCTTCACCATAGACGAGCCCGATGATGCGGTGTCCACGCCTGCGCGCCACATCGATGGTTTTGGCCAGATGGGCGATATAGCCATTGAGGCCGAGCAACTCATCACGTCGGGCCATCTTCTGCCCGGCGGTATCCACCAAAAGCAGGATCGGGCTTCCCGGACGTTCCTTCATCACGCGGATGACGTCCGCTGCCATGCGCATGGCAAGATCGATACCGATGTGCGCCTTTTCACGCGTGCCGATAACCGATACGAGGTCGTAACCGGCCTTTGCCACGCCGGCGAAAAAGAGGCCTTCGGAGGCAATATCGTGTCCCTGCGGAAACAGCCTGTCGAACAGTGCTTCGGGCGTGATCATGCGCTTCTCCTCCCATCGACGGCTTGGTGAAATTCCTCTGTCGTCATCAACGGAATTCGCTCTGAATCGGCAATCTGAAGTGCCGACCAGATGTCGTTCGCATCTTGCACCTTGCCAAAACGCCTCAGGCGCGCGGCAAGAGCTTCATGCTCCGCCTCGATGGCGTCGAGATCGAGGGTTTTCTCCTGGACAAGAAGCGCAATCGCCGCGTTGCGAAATGCATTCATGTCATCTGGCACCAGCTCTGCGGTTTCACCCAGGATATAGCGATGCTTGCCACCCACCGTGCGCCAGACCAGAGCCTTGTCGGATGCATCGAACTCCTCGACACCCATTGTCGTCTCAATCACTTCAGGCCCGGAAAGACCAAGTCGGCCTTCTTCCGACATGATGATGGACGAGCAAAGCCGGGAGGCAATGCCCATGCCGCCAAAGACGCCGTAGCGCCCGCCATCCAGCACGATCACCGGAATGCCTGCCGCGCGCAGATTGAGGATTGCGCGCATGATTTCGGAAACAGCGATCAGTCCTGCATTGGCCTCATGCAGGCGCACGCCGCCGGACTCCAGCAACAGCAGCACGGCGTTTGGTTTTTCATCCAGTCCGCGCTCCAAGAGGCCGGTGATCTTGGCGCCATGAACCTCACCCACAGCACCACCCATGAAGGCACCTTCCTGGGCGGCGAGCAGTACCGCCTTGCCGTCCAACGTGGCCTTGCCCACGGCCACACCATCATCAAAAGCGGCAGGAGAACCCAAGACACGCAGATGGGGACTGGTCACCCGGTCCTCTGGCGGAAGAAATTCGAAAAAACTGCCCGGGTCGATCAAACCTTCGATCCGGTCACGCGCGGTTGCCTCATACCAGCTCTTGCTCATGAGATCGCCTCGCTGCTTCTGCCTAAGTATGCGTGAAGCGCCTGATCCAGCCGCAGCGCGACAACGGCAGGTGTCGCGCCAGCGTCGTTGATGGACACCTTCACGTCACCGATCTTCCACCGATCGAACACATCCGACAGCACCGCCTGCCAGATTGTGCCGAAACCGACCGCTGCCGTCTCGACTTCTACCCGGCATTTGCCGCAGAGGTCGCAGGCCTCAACGAGAACCTCCAGATTTCCGGAGCCGAGAACGCCTGACAGGATGGGCTTGTTGCGTGCCGCCAGAACGGTGCCGCCCTCGAATTCATATTCCAGTTTTTCCATTTTAGAACCTCACCAGTTCCTGAAACGCGCAGGCGGGCGATAAAGACCACCTGACGCATGCACGAGATCTTTCATCGATTTGGCGGCCAGCAGGTCGCGACTTGCCAGTGAAACATCGACACCGAGATCGGCTGGCCGCTTTATGATCCCGCGGTCACGCAGATTTTCCACCATCCGCTTGTCACGACCAAGACCGACCGTCGTATAGCCGGCTACGCCGCGAATGGCCTGCTCGCGCTCTTCCGGCGTGCGGCACAAAAGCAGATTTGCAATTCCTTCTTCGGTCAAAACATGCGTGACATCGTCGCCGTAGATCATCACTGGCGGCAGATCGAGACCCGCGGATTCGGCCAATTGCCATGCATCCAGCTTTTCGACGAAGGCAGGCGCCATATGCTCGCGAAACGTTTCCACCATCTGCACAACGAGCTTGCGACCACGCGGTATGCCGCCTGTGGATGCCTCTTTGCCTGCCTTCAGCCAGGCTCTGGAGCCATGCCTGCGGCCCCGCGCATCCGAGCCCATATTGGGTGCACCACCAAAACCGGCGATACGGCCAAGCGTGGCGGTGGAGCTGTTGCCCTCCAGATCGATCTGAAGTGTCGATCCGATGAACATGTCGCAGGCATAAAGGCCCGCGGTCTGGCTCATTGCCCGGTTTGAGCGCATCGAACCATCGCGTCCGGTGAAGAACACATCGGACCGGGCACGAATATAGTCTTCCATCCCCAGTTCCGAACCAAAGGAATGCACGCTTTCGACAAAACCCGCCTCGATGGCCGGGATCAACGCCGGGTGGGGGTTAAGCGCCCAATGGGTGGCAATCTTGCCCTTCAGCCCCAAACTTTCGGCATAGGTCGGCAGGATGAGCTCGATGGCCGCAGTATCGAAGCCGATGCCATGGTTCAACCGTGTCACGCCATATTCGGCATAGATACCCTTGATGGCCATCATCGCCATCAGCACCTGAATTTCGGAAATCTGCGCCGGATCGCGGGTGAAGAGCGGCTCGATATAATGCGGCTTCGGACTTTGAACGACGAAATCCACCCAGTCGGTCGGAATATCGACGCGCGGCAAGACGTCCACGATCTCGTTGACCTGAGCGATAACGATCCCCTGCCGAAACGCCGTTGCCTCTACGATGACAGGCGTGTCTTCGGTATTGCCGCCCGTATAGAGATTGCCTGCACGGTCGGCCATTTGCGCGCATATCAGGCTCACACGCGGCGTCAGATCGGTGAAGTAGCGGCCGAAGAGTTCAAGATATGTATGGATCGCGCCAATGCGCAACTGACCGGCGCTCAACAAACGGGCGAGACGTGCCGCCTGCGGCCCTGAAAAGGAAAAGTCCAGCTTGGACGCTACGCCCTTTTCGAACACATCGAGATGGTCCGGCAGCGCCAGTACGGATTGCACGATATGCAGGTCATGAACCACCTGCGGGTTCACGTTCGCCAGAGCCTTCGCCAGAAAATTAGCTTGTTTCTGATTATTTCCTTCAATGCAGAGCCGGTCACCCGGCTCGATCACCGCTTCCAACAGCGCGGTAATGGCATCTGCTTTGACCACCTTGCCGCTGACAAGCTGTGCGGCTCGCTCCAGTCGGGTTGCGCGGTTCGTCGCGAGTCTATTCCACATGAATGCGCCTCCACTGCATTTACGTGTATATGTATTCTCAAGACAAAATTATATCAACTTATAAACTCATTATTGCGTATTTTGATTTTTTGCGCATACATAAGCGCATGGGTTGTGCGGGAAACCGCACAGGATGGAAAACGGCAGGAGGGTGCCGCTTCCACTGACACCTGGCTTTGGGAGGAGCTGTCATGTCATCAGAAGTCATTACAATACTTGGGCTCGCCGTCATGTTCATCGTGGCGACCGCGTTGCCAATCAATATGGGAGCGCTGGGTTTCGCGCTCTCGTTCATCATCGGCACGCTCGTCGTCGGTATGAGCGTCAAGCAGATTTTCGAAGGTTTTCCGGGCGATCTTTTCGTCACGCTTGTCGGTATCACCTATCTCTTCGCCATCGCGCAGAACAATGGCACGGTGGACTGGCTGGTGCAGGCCTGCGTTCGTGCCGTACGGGGTCGTATATCGGCCATTCCGTGGGTGATGTTTTTCGTTTCGGCACTTTTGACGGCGATCGGCGCTGTCAGCCCGGCCGCCGTTGCCATCATCGCGCCGATTGCCCTGCGTTTCTCGGCCAAATACGGTATCAATCCGCTGCTCATGGGCATCATGGTCATCCATGGCGCACAAGGCGGGGGTTTCTCGCCGATCAGCATTTACGGTGGCATCACCAACCAGGTTGTGGCGCGTGCAGGTCTTCCGGGGGATGAGACCGTTCTCTTCCTCGCAAGTCTCGGCTTCAACCTGTTGATTGCCGTTTGTGCTTTCTTCGTTCTCGGTCGAAAATCGAAGGCGGCGGCGGGTAGCCTTGGCAGTGGCAATGTCTTCATGCCCGGCGTGTCGGTGGATGTGCGCGGCAGCGGTGGACACATGGCGGTTGATCCACGTCAGCGTGAAACTGAACTGACCGAAGTCACGACCACGGGCAAGCTGGACCTCGAGCAGGCGTTGACGCTGGCGGGCCTTGCCGCGCTAGCCACGCTTTCCCTGGTCTTCAGCCTCAATGTCGGTCTGGTCGCCATGTGCGTGGCCGTGGTTTTGGCTCTGGTCTGCCCGCGCGGTCAAAAAGGTGCTGTGGACAAGATCGCGTGGTCCACCGTGCTGCTGATCGCAGGCGTCATCACGTATATCGGCGTGCTCGAAAAGTCCGGCGCCATCGCCTTTGTCGGCAACGGCGTGTCCAGCCTTGCCATGCCGCTACTTGCCGCATTGCTGCTGTGTTACATTGGTGGCATCGTCTCGGCATTCGCCTCGTCTGTCGGTGTCATGGGGGCGATGATCCCGCTTGCGGTCCCCATGCTGATGCAGGGTGACCTCAGCACGCCGGGCATGATTGCGGCACTTGCGATTTCCGCGACCATCGTTGATGTCTCACCTTTTTCGACAAATGGTGCGCTTGTCGTCGCAAATGCCCAGAACATCGATCAGACGGCCTTCTTCCGCATTCTGCTGTTTTACAGCACGCTGGTCGTGGCGCTGGGTCCGCTGCTTGCATGGCTCGTCTTCGTGGCGCCAGGCTGGATCTGATAAGGCCCCTTCCCCATCCCCAGTCCATTGTTGTTTTGAAGCTTGAGGTCACAGTGTCCCAGGAAATCGACCCGGTTTTAAAAGCCGCCAAGACGACGACGCTGATCGACAAGGCCCGTTACTTGAAATGGTAAGACGAGGGCGTCGATGCCCTCATCGAAAACAGGTAAAATCAGGTGGCGGCCGCGTAAGGGAAAGGATTTATAAAAACTGTTGTCGTTCCAGGAAGAATGTTAGGGACCTCGGTTAAAGCCGTCATGCACGAACATTCGACAAGGGAGAAAAAGGCTGATGACAACCGCCAGCTCGATCAGTGAACATATTCGCGTTGTGCTGTCGGACGAGATTTCGACCGGCGTCATCAAACCCGGTTCCGTCCTCGAGGAAGGATTGCTAGGAGCGCGTTTTTCCGCGTCACGCACGCCCGTCAGAGAAGCTCTACGACAATTGGAGGCAAGCGGCCTCGTGGAAATACGCCCTCGCAAGGGTGCTTTCGTTCTGCCCCTGACCTTGCCACGCCTCATGCAGATGTTTGAGGTCACCGCCGAAATGGAGGCCATGTGCGTTGGTCTTGCAACGCATCGCATGACGGGTGTTGAGCGTGCCAAGCTTTTTCAGATCCACCAGAAAGCCTCAGAAGCGGCAAAAAACGCAGATTTCGATCAATATGACGAGCTCAATCTCACCTTCCACGAATTGCTCTATCGTAGCGCTCACAACGATTTTCTGTTTGAAGAACTGATGCGTCTGCGCGCCCGACTGTTGCCATTTCGCCGGACGCAACTCCGCTACCCCGAACGTCTAAGTTCATCGAATCAGGAGCATGAAAGTATCATCAAAGCGATCATGCGAGGTGACGCCACGCAGGCCGGCTTGACGATGCGCGAACATATGTTGAATGCGAGTGTCGCCCTTGCTCGCTTCATGCAGACATCTGACGAAAACGAGCAAGAGTAGATGGATAAACGGATCGAGGCGACAGAACGCCTCAATCCATCTGCACATTCGCATTTTTAACGACAGGTTCCCATTTGGCGATTTCCGTCGCAACATGGGTTTTCAACTCGTCCGGTGTAGAGCCGACAATCTTGGCGCTGAAATCTGCCATCCTTGCAGCAACGGCAGGGTCTGCCAGAGCTTTTTTCGCAGCGGCATTCAGCCTGTCTACGGCTTCCTTTGGTGTGCCTTTGGGTCCAAACAACGCATTCCAGGTATAGGTTTCATAACCCGGTACCGTCTCGGCAATTGTCGGAACATCGGGAAAGGATGATGCCCGTTCAGCGGTCGTTACGCCCAGCGCCCGCAATGTGCCGGATTTGATATGACCGGAAGAAGACGGCAGGTTGTCGAACATGATCGAAACCTGGTTTCCGAGCAGATCATTCAAGGCCGGGCCAGAACCCTTATAGGGAACATGCTGCATGCTTACGCCCGTCATGCTTTTGAACAGTTCCCCGGATAGATGGAGCGGCGTGCCGTTGCCCGACGAAGCGTAAGCGTATTTATCGGGCTGCGCCTTCAAGAGCGCTATCAGTTCCGCGACGTTCTTTACCGGCAGTTGCGGATTGACCACGAGGACATTGGGAACCACTACAAGTAGTGAAATAGGGGCGAAATCCTTTTCAGGATCATAGGGTTTGGTCTTGAGAATGAGAGGGTTGAGCGCATGTGTTGCCACCGTACCCATGAGAATTGTGTAGCCATCCGGTTCAGCGCGTGCCACCCGGTCCGCGCCGAGATTACCACCGGCACCGGCAATGTTCTCGACGATGACCTGTTGGCCCAAATCCTCGCTCATCTTCTGAGCAATGACACGCGCGACCACATCAGTGGAACCGCCTGCCGCAAAGGGAACAACAAGCGTGATGGCTCTTGCAGGATAGGTTTGGGCCTGTGCTGCGCCGCCTAAGACGAAAGCCGATACGACAGATGCAGCCAGTGCGATCGCGGCACGCCGCTTGAAAAGTTGATGTCTCATTGAACCTCCTGTGTTGTGGCCTCCTCGCCACGCGGTTCACTGTAGCTTAATCTTGGGCAAGGGCAACAAAGGTCGCATCCTCGTTTCGGAGGGTTCAGTGCGGCTGTGCGTTTCAAGCCATCATCTGCACGGCGTGCTTGTGGACGGCATGGAACGCCGCTTCAGCGCCTGCGATAACACGGTATTCTTCATCCTCACTCAAAGCGATCGCATCGAGCGCTGCGACGAAGGTGCGCCAGTGAAGCCCTCGTCCTTCCGGAGCACCTGCAAGATGGCGGGCACCAAAGGTCTCATCCAGGCCAAGCTTTGCTGCATCCTTCAGCAGAAATGCCGCACCCAGGTTGGATCCTTCTACCACGTAGAGCCAGCCCATGGCCTGAGCGAGGTCAAAGGTGGCGTCCTCTTGATGAAAGCGGGCTTCGCTGGACATGGGTACCGATGTTTCCAAGTCTGCGAGGTCTTGTTCGATCAGTCCCAGCCGTCTGCGCCCTTTCAGATCGGGTAGCAGATCATGGAGCCTTTCGTTTTGGTAGAAAGCATCCACGTCGTGGTGAAACAGATATTGGCTTTGAACGAACTTTGCGAAATTGCTCAGGTTTTCGAAAGGTTTGGCGGCGGTGATAAACGTGTCTAAGGCGTCGTGCGCGTCGCTTGTCGCGGCCTTCAGGCGTTTTGTACGGCTGGTTTCCGTCGCCGGTGTCGCAATGCTCGGTTCGATGTCTGCTGCCATGTACCAGTCCCTTTTAATATCCCAGAACGGCAGATAAAAATCTTTCCTTTCTGAGTCAAACCCATTTCCTCTTGATTGCCTCAGGATCTCGAAGTCTTCATTGCTCGCTCTGAGCGCTTCGTTGGTTTGTCAGCCGTCTCCGCAGCAGTGCATTGAGCATGGGTTGGATCGAAAATTGGTGGTCGTTGGCTCTTTCGGTGAGGCTTCGCAGGTATCCACCGGCGGAGTGGATGACTTGAGCTTTTTCCAAGATACACGCTATGATTGCATTGACTTTGCGTGTTCCCATTGCTCTTTCGGCTTCATCATATGCAGATTGGCTGATAGATAGCATTGAACGTACGACATTGGCAGCCTGTTTCAGGTCACTCCAGTCTCTCACAGCGCCGTTTGGGCCGTAGAGCGATATATCGGGGCAGGCATGAAGCACTGTCTGGAGATCGAAATTCTCGGTTTTCGGTGAGTTGGCACGGCTGATCGCTGGCTTCCTTTTCAGATTATTCTCTGCTGCGACCCTAACCAGGCTTTCAACATCTCCCGCTTTTGGTTCGTTATCCACGTCTTGTTTTTCAAATAGGGATTCGGATTCTGAACTCTGTATATGCCGCTCATTTTGATAGGCATTGGCGCTCAAATTTTGATTTTCTATGTGTTTTTCCAATCTCTTAGCCATATCACCGCGCAGATTGGCCATGTCGTCCAGCACGAGGGCCAGATGGGGAGCTCTTGATTTGCGATCAAGCGAGGATGTGATCGTGAGATAGCGTCGTTCATAGAGGTCCCACTGCCCATCAATCCCTTCTGTCAGCGCGATCTCTCTGAACTTGATGATGTCGCGTCTGCAAAGGCTTATCTTTTCACGAAGTCGTTGCAATTGGAGACGATCTTCGATGACCTTTTCTGCCAGATCGTTGATTTCGTCTGCACGCGTAATAAGTGGTGCGAGGGAAAAGCCGTAGGCATCGCTGATCGCGCCGTTTCTGTCCTTGCGGGCATAGCGCTTTCCATTCGGGCTGTCTTTACGAAGGATAAGTCCAGCATCCACGAGTGCTGCCAGATGACGTCGCAATGTCTGCTCAGTCATTCCGTGAGCACGCAGAGAGAGCTGTTGATTTGATGGAAAGACCACCAAACCGTTTTCTTCCGACAATTCGGCTTTGGGGTAAAAGCTGATCAGAGCGTTAAGGACGGCCAGTGATCGGTCTGAGATTCCCAGCAGAGGTTTGGCTTCGCAAATCGCGCGAAACAGTTTCCATTTTTCCATTGATTTGGAATGGTCGATCTTTCTTGACGCAAACTGGTTCGCGAGCAGGCCAAGTGACACCCCTCGCCGTCCAAAAGACGTCGCTACAATATCGCTATTCATGTCTCTCACCTTCAAAAAGGCAAAAGAAAATCGCTCACCGAAAAAAATCGATGCCAAGACTCTTGACTATGATTCGCGGAAATGAGATTCTTTGGGTGCTTAGATCAAAGAAAGCTTCCGTGCGGCAACGTTCGGGGGCTTTTTTCTTTTGTGCTTAGTGCTCCTGTTGATTGTTGGAACGAAAAATAAAAATCACTGCTTCGAGCGATGCTCTTCAAACAGCGATTGGAGATGTTCCATGACGAAATCGGCAAACTCGGGCGCTTGGCGACGATCAATGGAAATATCGATTTTGTGGTCAGTCTCGATGATTTTTGCCAGCTTCTGGCCCGTCATCGATGAAAGGACACCTGTTCTCTTCGGTTCTGGCTTTGGCTTCAGAAACTCCAGAAGAGATTTGAACCGTTCCTCGGATGCCAAGTTCGAGACGCTCTCATCGGCAAGATAGGCCCGTGCCGCTTCGTTGACTTTGGACGAGGACAGTTGGTCTGCAAGATCCATCCAATTGCGCCTTCCGACGCCTGGGGCCGGACCGATGCTGTCAACGATGTCGTCGGGGATACGTCCGACCACCGACAGCATGTTGGACAAATCACCCTTGTGGAGCGACATGGCGGCCATGATCGTCTCTCGCGAGAAGCGCATCTGCAATTTTTGAGCAAACCTTGCTTTTTCGATATAGCTGAGGTCCCGGCGCTCGTTGTTTTCCTGCCCTTGGGCTACGACGAGCTGTTCATCTGAGAGATCTCGAACAACAGCACGAACAGGAATACCGATTGCTGCAACGGCGCGCAGACGACGATGACCGAAAGCCACCTGATAGCGACCGGGATGTTCGGGGTGAGGGCGCACAAGGATCGGAACCTGCTGGCCCTGTTCCCTGATGGCTTCCACAAGGCCTGCATCTGCTTCCAACGACGCGGGCATCCGATCGGGTATGAAGGATGGATCGACCTCTGAAGGGTCGAGCGCGACGATTGTCAGGCCTTCAGCCAGGCGCCGTTCAATTTCTTCCGCGCGTTTGGAGCGTTCAGACACTTCATTCAGAGATTGGCCGATCATGCCGACCGGTGAATTGATAACGTCTGTGACGAGATCAGGTGAACCGAGAATGGGACGAATACGCGGTCGCGAACGCTCTACTGGAGCTTCGGCAGTCGTATCTGCGGACTTCGTTGTCAGGTTGGCAAAGATTTCTTTTCTGCTCATACGGCCCTACCCCAGGCTTTCTTGATTAAGCCTTCAATTTCGGCATTTACGTTTGTCATGGATTCCAAGGCGCGGTCATAGGTGGACCGCGTGAACTGCGTACGCTCGACCTCAAACAATGTCTGATTTGTCAATCCTGCGTCGGAAACGGCCGTGGTCTTCAACATCGGATGGTTGAGAACATGCTCTCCGAAGATGGAGCGCAAAAAGGCGACCATCTGGTTCTGTGGGCCATCGCTGGGCTCGAAGCGCGTAACGAGGTAGCGCATCCAATGATAGTCAGAACGCGCGCCTGCTCGACCGATTTCCGCTAGCAGATCACCCGTCATGGCCAGAAACTGGTTCATCGACATCACGTCGAGCATTTGCGGATGAACGGTCACGAGCACCGATGTCGCAGCCGTCAGCGCCGAGAGGGTGAGGTAGCCGAGCTGTGGCGGGCAATCGATCACGACGACATCATAGAAGTTCTGCGCCTGAGCGATGGCCTGACCGATACGGGCAAAAAACAAGGTGTCACCTGGCGCGCGACGCATCAGCGCACGGGGCGTGTCGTGTTCAAATTCCATCAGTTCGAGATTACCCGGAATGATGTGAAGGTTCGGAATATAGGTGCCGCGAACGATCTCGGCGATCGGGCGCTGTTCCGCGTCATATCGGATTGCGCCGTAAAGCGTTTCATTGGGGCCGACATCAAGTTCCGGTTGATGGCCGAAGAGGGCGGAAAGACTGGCCTGCGGATCAAGGTCGATCGCAAGCACGCGGTAGCCTCGCAAAGCAAGATATTGTGCCAGATGGGCCGAGGTGGTGGTCTTGCCGGAGCCGCCCTTGAAGTTCATCACGGCAATAACCTGCAGGTCTTCGCCGTCGCGCCGATGCGGAAGGTAGCGACGCGTCCCGCGCGCACCCTGGTCAAGATATTTGCGAATCTCATGGATGTCTTCGACGGAATAGCTCCGACGTCCCCCGGCACCGTGCGATGCGCTGAGGTCAGGCTGCTCGGCGGCGATCTGCCGAAGATAGGCTTCGCCGATACCAATCAGCTTTGCGGTTTCGGACGGCGAGAAGGTTCTCATGCTTTTTTCAGCGAGCGGCGCAAAGGTGCTGGCATTATGTGCTTGGAGCTGTGCTGACAACGCAGCCGAATGCTGTAGAATAAGCGCCGTCAGATCAGGCGCTTTCTCAGCAGATTTCAAATCGGCGTTTTGGGTCATCTCTGGTCTTTTCCGCTTGTTGGATCAGTTGCGGTTTTTTTCGCTGAAATCGGTTTTTTCCGCAACTGAGATATAAGCGCCGATTCTCTTTGCGGTGCAATAGGCATTCGCTGTGGCTAAACATGAATCTTTTCAGTCGCCTAACCGGTAAAAATTGGCTTTTTCTTCACGTTGGCGCAGTTCATGAAGCGTGTTAGCCGCGGCAAACTTTCCGATATGAGGCGCCAAAAGCAGAGAAGCGGATATTTCAAATTTGCGTTTTGCATCCCGTTGAGCTTTCCTGCGCCGCAATGAGTCCTAATGAGGTGCCAAATGTTTTATGATGTAGCCGTTGTCGGTTCTGGTTTCTCGGCGATCAGTTTGGTCACCAATTTGCTTGAGCAGCTTCCGGCCACCACGTCTATTGCCATTGTGGGCGACGACTCCGCGTTTGGCCGTGGTACGGCCTATCGGACCGAATTGCATCTTCACCGATTGAACGTGCCAGCGGCCCGAATGAGTGTGTTTGCCGACAGACCCAACGATTTTCAGGAGTGGCTGGAAAAGCGTGGCGAGGTGGTGGATGGCATGAGTTTCGCTCCCCGCAATGATTACGGTTTGTATCTGCGTGACAGGCTCGCCTCCCTTCTGCAGAGCCAGCAGCAACGAGCCCGCGTTGATTTCGTGAAGGCAAAAGCGGTTTCGTGTGCTTCCTGTACGAAAGACGGTGTAGACTTTCGTTTGAACGACGGGCGCCAACTCCACGCGTCGAACGTGGCATTGTGCCTCGGTGTGGGCACAGCAAGTTTGCCGCGGCTAACTGCGGATTCCGACGTGGCGCTCTTACGACGCGTTGTTCGAAATCCCTGGAAGCTGGGCTGGTTATCGCGGGTCAAGAAAAATGACGCCGTCGTTATTCTCGGCTCCGGCCTGACGATGATTGATCAGGTCTTGTCCCTGCGCAACAAAGGGCATCGGGGACCCATCCATTTTTTATCGCGACGGGGGCTTGTTCCACACTGCCATAGCAAAACACCACTCAAACCAGTTGACCCAGACATCACGGGCGCGACCGAGATGAGCGAGATCCTCGCGCGTTTGCGCCAGCAGGTGAGGGGTGGCGCTGATTGGCGTAGCGTCATGGACGGGCTTAGGCCGAAAACACAATCTCTATGGCAGCAACTGGAAGCACCGCAGCGCGCCCGATTTCTCAGGCATGCCCTGGCTTGGTGGAACATCCACCGGCACCGGATTGCACCACAAGTTCATGACGTCTTTGATGAACTCGTGAAGAATGGAACGGTCCAAGTTCACGCTGGATTTGTTTCGAAGATTGCACGGACGGATGGCGATAACGTACTCACCTATCGAGGCCGCGGAGTGAGCGACGAGATCTCGTTGACGTTTGACTGGTTGGTCAACTGCACCGGAATGGAGCGCGCGGGTATCGGCCATTCACCGCTGCTTCAAGACATGCTGGGTCGACACATGATCGAGACTGACACGTTAGGGCTGGGTATCCGGGTGGATAGCCAGTCCCGTATCGTTTCCGGTGATGGTCTCGCGTCACCGGGAATGTTTGCCGTGGGCGCCTTGACAGCCGGGCAGTTTTGGGAAATTACTGCTGTGCCTGACATTCGCGTACAGACTCACAATGTTGCTGAAAGCATTGCTAAACGCATCGATATGACAAGTCTTTAACCCTCTCCTCTATAGCCGATTTGGTCATACCGAGTAGCGAAACCAAAGCTCGAGATAGATTTCTTTTGGCGCTTTTTGCTGTTTGAAAACAGTACGATAAATCGAGCAAAAATTCAGAGGAATTGATCGATATCATGGACCGGAGCGGGCGACCCGCTCCGGGTTTTCCAGCGATTAGCCGATCTGCTTAAGTGCTTCGCCAAGTGTAGAGACAATCTTTCCAATCTCTTCGGCGCTGATGATGAGGGGCGGGGACAAGGCGATGATATCGCCCGTTACTCTGACCAGCAGACCTTTCCTGAAGCACTCAACGAAGACGTCATAGGCCCGGGTGCCCGGTGCTCCGTCGCGAGGCGCAAGTTCGATCGCGCCAACGAGACCGAGGTTTCTGATGTCGACGACATGTGGCATGCCTTTCAGAGAGTGGAGCGCGTCCTGCCAGATGGTTTCCAGTTCCGCAGCGCGATACAGCAACCCTTCTTCCTGGTAGATTTCCAGCGTCGCGATGCCTGCCGCGCACGCCACGGGATGGCCGGAATAGGTGTAGCCGTGGAACAGCTCGATCTGATTGTCCGGGCCGTGCATCATGGCGTCATACACAAAGCGCTTGGCGAACACTGCGCCCATCGGGATGGCGCCGTTGGTAATGCCCTTGGCGGTGGTCACGAGGTCCGGTACAACGCCAAAGTAATCGGTGGCGAAGGGTTTGCCGAGGCGTCCGAAACCGGTGATGACCTCATCGTAAATCAAAAGAATACCGTGCTTGTCTGCAATGGCGCGCAACCGCTCGAGGTAGCCACGCGGTGGCAAAATCACGCCAGCGGACCCCGACATGGGCTCAACGATGACAGCCGCGATTGTTTCTGCGCCGTGGAGAGCAACAAGCCGTTCGAGATCTTCGGCTAATTCCACGCCGTGTTGTGGCAAACCTTTCGAAAAGGCATTGTGCTCCACATCCAGCGTGTGGCGCATGTGGTCGGCGGGAATTTGCGGGAACACGCGGCGGTTATTGACGAGGCCGCCAACGGATATGCCGCCGAAGCCGACACCATGATATCCCTTTTCCCGACCGATGATGCGGCTGCGCGTACCTTGTCCGATCGATCTCTGATAGGCGATGGCAATCTTGAGCGCCGTGTCGACAGATTCTGAACCAGAGCCGGTAAAGAAGACGCGATCAAGTTTTGCATCTGGACCGCCAGGGGCGATGGCAGCCAACTTCTCGGCAAATTCAAAGGCGATCGGATGGCCCATCTGAAATGTGGGAGCGAAATCCATTGTCGAGAGTTGCCGCTCGACAGCTTGTGTGATCCGCCTGCGGCCATGGCCTGCATTGACACACCACAGTCCGGCAGTTCCATCCAAAATGCTATTGCCATCTATATCGGTGTAATACATGCCTTGCGCGCTGGCGAGGAGGCGCGGTGCTGCCTTGAACTGTCTGTTTGCCGTGAATGGCATCCAGAAGTTTTCAAGGTTCGGCATGTTGGATTTGCTGCTGTGGTCCATGAGGTTCCCCTGTTCTGATGGCGCATCATTCCTGCACTTCATCGATTGGAACAAGTCCTTTTCTTTGGCGCCCTAAATCATTGATATAATTACGACGGTTAGATAAGTTTTCGATATATCGAACACGTGAAAGACGGAGGTTGAAATGGTTGTCGATATCGGGACCCGGTTGCGACAGTTGCGCGCAATCCATAAATTGTCGCAGCGCGAGCTTGCCAAGCGTGCAGGGGTCACGAACTCGACGATTTCCCTCATCGAATCGAACTCGACCAATCCGTCCGTTGGTGCGCTGAAACGGATCCTGGATGGCATCCCCATCGGTCTTGCTGAATTCTTTGCTTTCGAGCCCGACACGCCACGGAAAGCATTCTACGCCGCCGAAGAACTGGTGGAGATTGGCAAAGGGGCCATTTCCTATCGCCAGATTGGTGACAATCTGTTCGGTCGAAGCTTGCAGATTTTGAAGGAGTGTTATCAACCGGGTGCAGGCACCGGGCGGGTTCCGCTGGTTCATGAGGGAGAAGAGGGCGGTATTGTCCTGTCCGGACGACTGGAGGTCACTGTGGAAGATGAGCGCCGAATCCTTGGACCGGGAGACGCATATTATTTCGAAAGCCGGCGTCCTCATACATTCCGGTGCGTTGGACCCATTGCCTGCGAGGTGATCAGCGCCTGTACGCCGCCCAGCTTTTAGAGCGTTTCCATTTAACAAGGAAACGCTCTAAGCACCGTATCCGGTGGCAAGCAGTCCCCGTTTGTTCAAAAGATTAGCCGACTAATGATATGTGTCGATAATACTCGACGCGCGGCCCCCTAGCTGTTGCCTGACGGTTCGCGAAGGATTTTCCAACTTTCCCTGACGGTTGTATTCTTTACAGTGTTTCGTCCCTGAGTTTTTTCATCTCAAAATTTATAAATAATTAACCCTCGTATAGAGAGAATTAGAATATTCTGATGCCCTCTATCAGGGTGTCGGCTCGCATTCGGCCTGGGGCGTCAGTTATGCGTGAAACAGGGGATAAGCGTATGGCGTTCGGGGTATCTCGAGGTTTGTTGATATTAGTAGGGTTGTTATCAGAACCCAGTCAATCTCTTGCTCAGGTTGCAACAACCACTTTTGCCGTGCAGATGACGATCCAGGGCGAATGTAAGATCAATTCGGCTGGCACACTGAATTTCGGTAACCGCGTTCTGCTCGACAGCAATGTGGATCAGACGAGCGACATTGTCGTTCTGTGTACAGCCAGCACGCCGTTCACCATCGGGTTGAGCGCAGGCTCTGGAGCGAATGCCACGGTCTCAAACCGTCTGCTGACATCCGCCGGCGGAGCGACGATCGGATATTCTCTTTACACCAATTCTTCTCGCACGAGTGTTTGGGGAAACACGGTAGGCGTTGATCGACAGGCAAGCACCGGAACCGGTGCAGCCCAAAACTTCACTGTCTTTGGGCGCGTTGCGGCTCAGACGACACCTGTCATCGGGACTTACAACGACACCGTGACGGTCACGATCAATTATTGACCTGCCAAGGAAGAATGCACATGCGCCTTTTCACCTTAGCGGCTGCGTTACTTGCCGGTTTGTATCTCTCGCCATCCCATGCGGCGTCACTGCGCGTGGCCCCCGTCCTCCTTGATCTGACGGCGCCCACGGCGTCTTCAAGCTTGCGGATATGGAATGACGCCCAAAGTCCGATCAACGTTCAGGTCAGAATATTTCGTTGGACGCAGCAAAACGGTGCCGATGTCTACACGCCCGTTAGCGATGTGGTCGCCAGTCCACCGATGACGCAGTTGAAGCCCGGTGCCGAAAATCTGGTCCGCATCGTCAGACTTTCCAAAAAGGCGGTGAGTGCGGAGGAAAGCTACCGCGTCATCGTTGATGAATTGCCACCAACCGGCACACGGCCATCGGGAACGGTCAATCTCGTCATTCGCCATTCCATACCGGTCTTCTTTTCAGCGCCATCGATCGGTGATGCGCAGCCCGTCTGGTCGGTGAGCCCGCAGACAGATGGTTACAAGGTCTCTGTCTCCAATAGAGGGGCAAAGAGATTGCGGATTGCCAATCTCAGGCTATCGGCCGGAAGCGGTAAGGCTGTGGCTGAGCATAACGGCCTGGTGGGTTACGTACTGGGTGGCTCGGTGGCGACCTGGGTTGTTCCGGCACCGGCGGGGAAACGATTGGGTGGCGTGCTCACGATTTCTGCAGACAGCGAAGGCGGTACCGTGAATGCGACGGCACGCGTCACCGGCGGTTAGCCTCGCTGTTTTGACGATTACAGGTCTGACGATCATTTCATCGAGCCATCACGGCATGACGCAGGACTTACCACCTGCGCTGCCAGCGGCCTCGCCTGCCCTTGAGCAGGCAACGTTACAGCTCGAAGTCTACATCAACGATGTGTCTACCAATCTGATCGCCACATTTCGTCAGGACAGCACGGGATCTCTGCTCATTGAGCCAAAGCAATTGGCCAACGTTGGCATTTCTCCGAAAGACAGTGCGATCTCGGGGGATGGCTGGATCGATATTTCAAAGTTGCCGGATGTCACAAGCCGCTATGATGAAGCCACGCAATCGGTCTATTTCGATCTGCCACTGGAGGCGCGCGCCACGAAAGTGATCGATGTCGCGGGCAAGGCCGGAACGACTGACGAAGACGATGAGGGCGTAGAAAAACCGAAGGCGACCAAGGATCTCGGAGCAATCGTCAATTATTCGCTCTACGGGTCTTCCGGCGGACGGAAATTTTCAGATATCGCAGATTTCAGCGGCGCGTCCGCCCTTTTGGAAAATCGCGCTTTCGGTGGTTTCGGTGTTGTGTCGTCGTCTCAGGTGCTGAGCACATCGCCGTTACAGGAGTTCGATTCCAAACGACTGGATAGCTACTGGACCTATTCCAATGCGGACAATCTGACAACATATCGCGCGGGCGACCTGATTACGGGCGGGTTGAGCTGGACACGTCCGACGCGGCTGGGTGGCGTGCAGATAAGACGAAATTTCGATTTGCGCACCGATATCGTGACCATGCCCCTGCCGGAATTTGCGGGCTCCGCTGCGGTCCCGTCCACGGTCGACGTTTATATCGACAATGTCAGACGCATTTCACGCGATGTGCCGGAGGGACCGTTTTCCATCACCAACCTGCCCGTGGTGAGCGGCGCAGGCAGTGCAAGGCTGGTCGTTCGCGATGTTTTGGGCAGAGAAACCGTGACGGAAACTGCTTTTTTTGCGTCTGGGGACCTTTTGGCTCCAGGCCTTCTCGATTTTTCTGCAGAGCTTGGCTTTGCGCGGCACAATTACGGACTGGAGTCTTTCGACTACGACGACGCACCGTTGGGATCTGCCACAGTCAGATACGGCGTTTCGGACAGACTGACGTTTGAAGGGCACGCCGAAGGTGGGAAGGATTTCTATAATGTCGGTATGGGAGGCGTCTTTTCTCTGGGCACCCGCGGACTGGGCAGCCTCGCGGCCACGACCAGTCACTATGGCGCTGATACTGGCCATCAGGTCGCCGCAAGCGTTGAAGCAGAGGTGTTCGGAGTGCAGGTCATGGCGCGGTCGCAGCGAACATTTGGCGACTATCACGATCTTGCCTCCGTCACGGCAAATGTGGAAGCAAACACGATGACAGCGGCATTGATGAGCGTGAGGACGCCGCGCGCGGTCGATCAGATTTCGGCATCCACCAGTCTGGGCTTTGCCGAGACAAGCTTGAATTTTACCTTCACGCAGTATGAAACCTTCGAGGACAAGACATCCAGGGTGCTCGGTCTGTCCGCCACGCGCCCCTTCGGGCAGAATGGCAATGCGTATGCTACAGCCTATAAGGACCTTGGAGATGACGATTCATACGGCATATTCGCCGGGGTCTCCTGGGCTTTTGGCGGGGGTATCTCCTCGACCGCCAGCATGTCATCCGACGCGGATGGATACACATTCACGGGAGATGTTTCCAAGGCCGAGGAACAGGAAGAGGGCAGTTATGGCTGGCGTGTGCGCGGCTCCCAAGGGCGCGGCGAGGCGGTGTCGGCATCTGGCAGCTATCGTGGCAGCCTTGCACGTGTTGCGGCAAGCGTCGATCACTTTGGCAGCAGCACGCAGGCTACTTTGCAACTGGATGGTTCAATCGCCGCCGCTGGCGGTGATGTTTTCATTGGAAATCGGATCGATGATGCCTTTGCGGTGGTGGATGCAGGTGCGCCCGGCGTTGATATTTTTCTGGAAAACCGACCCATGGGCCAGACCAACCGCCGGGGAAAGATACTCCTTCCCAACCTTCGTTCGCATGACGCCAACAGTATTACGCTCGACCCGAGCAACCTTCCCGTCGATGCACGGATCGACCGGACAAAGCAGACCGTGACGCCATCGGATAAGGGTGCCGCAGTCGTGAATTTCCAAGTGAAGACGGAAGGTCGCGTGGCGCTCGTCACACTCAAGGATGAAAGCGGGGACTTCATCGAGACGGGCTCGACCGTCACCCTGGATGATGGCCGTGATTTTATAGTCGGATATGACGGGCAGGCCTATGTGGACGAAATCGCCGATAAAAGTCGCCTAAACGTTCGACAACCAACCAAAGCACCGTGTTACGCCGAACTTCTGCTTGCTGCCGGCGGTGAGACGCGCGCAACTGTCGATCTCATATGCAAAGGTGCTCAACCATGAAGATAGTGGGCATTTTTATTGCTGTCCTCATGTTCCTGTCTGCGTCCCCGGCCTTCGCGGTGACCTGCAGCTTCACCATGACCGACATGAATTTTGGATGGGTCAATCTGACGAGCAATGCGGCGGTCAACACAACAGGGACGATGAAGGCAACGTGCTCCAACCCTTTGAGCGGTGGTAACAATCTCTCGATCCGCATCTGCGTGAATATCAATGCCGGCACAGGTGGGCAGGCGAGCGGCGAGCGGCAGATGAAGTTCGGCAGCGCCCCACTCAAATTTCAGCTCCACCAGGATGCCTTGAGATCCATACGGTGGGGATCCGTGCTACAGCCGGAGTTGGGCTCGGCCATGGCCATCGATATGGTGTTGCCGCTTGAGCCGTTGCTGGGAACCGCGACCATGACCGTCTATGGCAGGATTTCCGCATCCCAGGCATCTGCCGTGAAGGGGCAATACAGTTCGAGCTTCGCAGGCGCTGAAACAAGCGTTACCTATGCGCCTTATACCGTTATGGCGCCGCTCTGCTCGGCCATGACGCAAAACGCCACCACCGTCCCTTTCAATGTCACTGCAACGGTCGAGCCGACATGTGTTGTCTCTGCGCAAACGCTCAATTTCGGTACCCACACCAATCTTGTGACCGCTGTGGATGCGACGGGTGCCATCTCGCTGACATGTACCGCGAACCTTCCCTATGCCGTTTCCCTGAATGGTGGCTTGAGCAATGCCAGTCCCGCATCCCGCAAGATGGTGAGGCCCAACGGATCGATAACCTATGGTTTGTACACAAACGCAGCACGCAGCAACCCGTGGGGAAGCGGGGTCGGGCAAACGGTCAGCGGCACGGGAAACGGAACTGCACAGTCCTTGTCGGTTTATGGACGCGTGCCAGCGCAGACAACGCCTATGACGGGTTTGTACTCCGATACCGTCGTCGTGACGGTGAATTACTGAGCGACCTTCGTTCGCTGTTTTAGCGATATTGCTGAAAAACGGTATATTAACGCCTAACCCCTAGACTGGGCGCTGTGTGGGACTGGCACAGTCATGTCCAGCATTCGCAACACCGCAGGCGGAAATTGTCAGGTCATATGTCTGGCCTTCAATCCGACTGTCGCGAGCGAACGTATAGAAGAGGGTGATGTCCATGATATCGCAGCGCGCAATGTGCGCCAAGACTATGGGATCGTGAACCGATATGGCGATGAGCGGCACCGCATCTGACACGCGGCACTATAATGAACCTGCCAGAGGTCCAGCCAATCTGTTCAGGCTGGCCGCTTTGCTATGGCGAAATGCACTGTTCATCGTGCTAATCGGCATTATCTGCGCAGCACTCGCTTTTGGCGTTTCACTGTTGATGCCCAATTACTACGTCGCCACATCACAGATCCTCCTTGATCCCGAGGGATCGCGGGTTCTGGAAAGCGATCTGCCGGGCCAGCCACGCGCTGTCGACTCACACGTTCTCAACCAGCAATACATCATCACATCAGCCCAGGTTCTGTCACGCATCGTGGAAAGCGAGAAGCTCTACGACGATCCGAAGTTTGGGGCGGCGGCACCGGTTTATCCCGACAAGGACAGTCGCAGCAGGCTGGCGCTCGATGCCCTGCGCAGGGCGACGTCGGTTGCGGCTGTGGGAAAGAGCTTCATTGTCAATGTCTCGGTGACCTCGGACAGCCCGCAACGTGCTGCGGAACTCGCCAATCTTATCGCCGTCACCTACACGCAGGTCCGGATTGAAATGAACAGCGATGTTCTGCGCCGGACCGGTGGCGGTTTGGCGGCACAACTGGACCAGTTGAGAAAAGCCGTCGAAGATGGCGACCGGGCCGTACAGGCCTATCGTGCCGAGCACAATCTGGCCGACATTCAGGGACGCCCTGACATCGAACAGCGTATTGCAGATGCAAATACCGAGATATCCAGATTGTCTGCGACGGTCGCTGAAAACGAAGCGCTGGTTACAGAGCTCAATCGTGCCCGTAACGACAGGCAGTATCTGCGTTCTATCCCTGATACATCGTTGACGCCTGCGATCATTTCGCTTCGGGCGCGCTATCAGGAAAGCCGCGAGGAGGAATCCGTTCAGGCCACATCGCTGGGTTCCCAGCATCCTTCCTTGCAGGCCGCAAGGGCACGCACCCAGTCGCTCTCCAATATTCTCGATGAGCAACTGCGCAATTTTTCTTCTGCCACATCGAGCAATCTGGCGCGGCTGAAGAACCAGTTGGCGATTCTGAAAACCAATGCCAATACGTTGAAGACCAGCCTCAACAGTGATGAACAGACGATGGTTCGTCTGCGTGAATTGCAGCGCAAGCTCGAAAGCGACCGCGCGGTTTATGAAGCCTTCCTGTTGCGAACCAAGCAGCTTTCCGAGCAGCAGGGCACATCGAGCGAAAATCCGCAGATCATTTCCAGTGCCGAACCGCCTCTGCGTAAGGCCGGACCTCCACGCACATTGATGATGGCGGGCGGCGGTATTTTCGGACTCATTCTGGCTGCGGGCCTGTTGATCCTGCGTGATCAGTTTCGCGGTACGGGCAATGAGCCTCAACCGCTTGCCAGTTCGTCGGACGAACGGTTTCCCGTAGAAGCAGGGGAAGGTAACAACGCCGCCGCTTTCGTACCGGCATCCACGAAAGCTCGGCCCGTTGGTCGCGTTATCAGCGACTTCGACACAGAAGGGCTAAAGGCTTCCGGCGACGAGGGCTTCGATGGTTTGGCCCGATATGTTTCTACCGCCGTTGCGTCCGCCGACAATCATTCCATTCTGGTGGTGTCTACCGGACCCAAAAACCGTGCCTCCTACAGTGCCTTCAATCTGGCGGCTGAAACGGCCAGACTGGGACGCCGCGTTTTGCTGGTGGATTGCGCGCCTCAGGATCCGCTTCTGACAGGCATGCTGTTGCCGCACGCGCGTGATGAAGAGGCCGAGGTCGCAAACGAGGACCGCTTCTACACCTTCGAAGGCATCCCGTTTCTGCATTTCGCAACAGTCGAGCATAGCCAGGCTGAAGGCGATATAACAGATGCCAAAGACGAGAATGGAGAGCCCTTCGATCTTATCGTCATCGATGGCGGGGTGGCGGCCAAATCAAGGATCGGTCCGGCGCTTCGGAATAGACTGGACGACGTGTTTCTCATGCAGCATGAAGACGACACCGGCAGCGTTGTGATCGCTCTCGTCACTCTGGAAGAGAGCGGCCTTGAAGACACAAAAGTGGTGCGGATGACACGGTCCGGTTTGCAATATTGAGGACACATCTTGGCTGAAAACAACAATCGTGCAGCCATTCGCTTCCCATTTCTGCAGGGTCGGTCCGTCTCGGGTCTGAATGTCATCTTCAATATGGGCCTGCGTGGCTCAACGCTCGTTCTTCGCTTTGCGTTATCGTTCTACATCGTCAAATTCATCGGTCTGGAAGCGGCAGGTGTCTATGGTTTGGCACTCGGCGTCGTCAATGCCGCGCCTGCGATCCTGGGCTGGGGCCTGAACTACTTCATCGCTCGGGATGTCAGTGGGAAAACCACGGGTGTCGCGGGCCTTTACATGAAAACGCGATTGCTGGTGACGGTTACCTCGCTTGTCGCCATGACGGCGATTGCACTGGTCGCCGCCTATTTCATGGGCCATGACGTCATCCCGCTCTATTTCCTCATCCTTCTGGTGGTTTGGCTGGAGACCATATCCTGCGACATCCACGTGCCCTTGATCGCCCAGGAAATGTCGAGCCAGGCGAATGTTTTGTTCTTTTTAAGAACATCTTCATGGATTGTGCCCGTGATCGGTCTCGGCTTGGCTTTCGAGACCTTTCGCACCATCGAAGCCATCATGGTCGCATGGAGCCTTGGTTATATTTTGATGTTCGCGGGGCTGGGCTTTTTTCTGCGCAACTGGCCGATCCGACGGATTGTCGGCATGCCGATGCGGATGCGCTGGGTGAAAAAGCGGATGCGCAGGGCATGGCTCATTTATATTAGCGACATGAGCAATGTCGGTCTTGTTTACGCCGATCGCTATGTCGTCTCCCTGCTGCTCACCCTGTCGCTAACGGGGGTCTATACATTCTATTGGTCACTGGCCAATGCGCTGCAGACGCTGATTTCGACAGCTGTGCTGCAAGTGGCGATCCCGGCACTTTTCAAGGCGTACAATACCGGCTCCATGACGGAATGGCGCCAGGTGATGATCTGGCAGTTCAGCAAGACAGCGGCGGTTGCTTTCGGGCTTGGCGTCGCGATCTTCATCGCCGGTAATGTTCTCGTGCATCTCATGAACATGCCTGAGCTTGGCCAGCATCAAGGCATGTTTGCACTCCTGCTTCTAACGGCGGTGGTTCGGTCCTGCACCGATCTCATGGGGCTGGGTCTCAACAGCCTTCGAAAAGACGGCCACTACGCCTTCGTCAACCTGTCGAGTGTTCTGCTTTCGATCAGCATGAGTTTTCTGCTCATCAGCACCTTCGGTTTTATCGGCGCTGGCCTTTCTGCTTTCTTTACGGCGCTTGTGACAGCATCGATTTCCAGCACATTGCTTTGGCGGGCTTCCCGGTCATGATCCGTCCCAGCCACGGTTTTCATCTCAAATATCGTCGCAAAAGAGGTGCATGAAGCATGGGACCGGATCAACCGCAGCATTCGCTTGGGCGGCGCCTTTTCAAGAAACTGTACCATGCAGCCATTCAAAGCCTGCCGATCAAGCGGGCAACGCAACTGCAATATTATCGCTATCACAAATTATGGGCTAATCTTGATCATCCCAAGACGCTGAACGAACATCTCTGCGCGCGTAAAATTGCCTGGGTCGGGCCCCAGTCCGACCCGCGCCTTATCATGTTGAGCGACAAGATTGCGGTAAAAGCGCATGTTGCGGCAGTCCTTGGCGAGCAGTGGGTGACGCCAACCCTCTGGCGTGGAAAAAATCTCGATGAATGTCCCTCTCTACCGTTTCCCTACGTCATCAAGGTCAATCACGGTTCAGATCGCAATATCTTTGTATACGGGCCGGATGATCTGATCGGCGCAAAAGAGACGTGTGATGCCTGGCTTGCCGGGCGAACTGCGTGGCGCTTAGCGGAGGAGTGGTACAACCACATCGAGCCGGAAATTTTCATCGAACCGTTTATCGGCAACGATGGCGAAGCGCCTGTCGATTACAAGCTTTTCTGCTTCGAAAACGATATTCCCTGCATTCAGATCGACACCGCGCGGTTTACGGACCATCGCCGCTGCTTTTATGATGAACATTGGAATAAGCTGGATTTCGGACACTATTATCCGCTCGAAACCGAAGATCTGCCCCGCCCCGCACATCTGGATGAGATCCTTCAAGCGGCACGCACACTCGCCCAAGGCTTCGAATTCGTTCGCATAGACTTTTACGATACACCATCCGGCCCGCTGTTTGGGGAGATGACATTCAGCCCGACATCCGGCTTCGGCGCTTTCAGACCACCATCGACAGATGCATGGCTGGGGACATTCTGGAAAGACAATCCACAGGGAAGCTTTCGCACCGACCCGCAAACACGTTAGGTTTTTGCGGGTTGCGGCTTGCCGTCAAGAACTGGCCTGTCGAACAGATAGGACAGGATTATGCCGCCTGTTAGCCACGCGACGACGACGTAGACATAATAGAAGCCAGGCGTGAAAACGGCGTTGAACAGGAACAGGAAGGCGATGTAGCCGCAGGCAACTTTGCGCAATCCCAACCGGTTGGGCTGCAAATTGTCGTGAACCCACATTTGCAGCTTGCCGAAGTAGTATCCGAACAATGTGGCGATGACGACGACCCCGGGAATTCCGAAGTTCAAATAAGCCTCACCAAACAGGGTCGGGCGCAGACCTGCGTGGAATTGCGGATCGAGACCCGCGAGCGTGGCGGTGACGACGCCCATGCGAAAATCCCCACGAAAATCGCTGATAAAGGATGGAACGAGCGCCATATAGCCGGCAAGATAGGTCATGCCATTGTAGAACCGGTCTTTGAAGCCACTCAATATCCAGGCGTAATCGCGAAAGTCCGAGAAGTTGTTGCCGTAAAAGATCTGGAAGGTCACCACCTGCAACACATCCACACCATCATTGCCATCGGCTGTGGATCGCAAGATGCCGATTGCGATTGCGACGGTCACGAAGCCGAAGATCGACAGTGTGAAAGCTGCAAGGTTTCGATAGCGATAGGTGATGATGAGGCACACGACGAACATGAACAGCACTTCGATGCTGGCACCGCGCGTTCCGATCATCAGGCCAAGCGCGCTACACATGAAGCCCGCGAACACAAAGAAGCGGCTGTAACCGAAGCCATAAACCAGCAGGCTGAGGGTAATTGTCGGCAAGATGACCGAGTAAAGATTGATCGCCGGGCGCAGTGACGTGTTCTCGAATGAAAACTGTCTCCCTTGGAACGGCCTGACGCCGAGTGCAACGAGGCCAAGCGTGGCAAGGATGATGACGCCTAGGGATATCCAGACGCCGGGCTTCGTCTGCCAGAAGGCGTAGCCTTTCTCAACAAAGGTGAAGACGGCGCTTTTGCCCGAGCTGAATGTCGCCAGTCCCATGCCGACGATCACGAAGACTACGCCGAGAACAGACAGGTAGAAGGCTTCATTGATGTATTCGCGGATGATGTAGATGGAATCCCCGACCGCTTCCATGTTCTGGTCGGATGCCGCAAAGGGCGACATGACCAGAATGGGCAGGACGTTGTAGCGTATCCAGAAATAGGAGGAAAGGGTCAGCACGCCCCACCTGTAAAACGAGCTCACGTAGTAAAGGAGGAAAACCAACCAGCCGATGATGAGGATGAGCCAAGCCAGATGGGACATGTCGAACCTTATTGCCCAAGCACTGTGCATGAAGCGGTACAGAAAAACCGGTTCGTTGACCGTGGCAGAAACGAGTTAAGAAGTTGTTAGCCATATTGGGCGACGCGGCATCTTCACGCAGGACTACCGCTGCGCCGCAGAGACCAAGATCTGCTCGAGGCGCTCGTAATAGCCTGTGTCTTCGGCCGTACCCTTGAAGTTCAGGAAGCCGGGGAAAATCTCATCGCGTTTCTCCCACCATCGTTTCTGGCCTGTGGAGAGAGCCATGTTCAGCAACTTGAAGAGCGCATCCGGCTTTGCGGGGTCGTAGGACCAGCCCGTTTGTTGTTTGTCCACAATCTCAGGCGTGCCGCCACGCGCAGTGGCGATGACGGGTACACCATAAATCGGGGCTTCGACGAGGATGCGACTTTGTGGTTCGTGCCAGCGCGACGGCACGATGATGGCATCAGCGACACGGTAGATGTCTTCCGGCCTGATAAAACCCTTGAACTCGACGGGCGCGTCTTTCGACATTGTTTTCAATTTTGCCAGAAACTCCTCGCGGCCTCTGCCTGCGATGATGAGCTTGGCGTTGTCGCGGTTCGGCAGCGACAGAAAAGCCTGCAGGAGATCCTCGACACCCTTTTCCTTGGTGATTGCCCCCAGATAACCAAAGGTAAAAACTGGGGCTGCGGCTTCATGCCTGCCGATGAGCGATCTGTCGAAGCTGTTTTCGGTCGCGTTGGTGTTGTGCATCACGTGCCACTGGGCATCCTCAAATACACCGTTGCTGATAAACCTTTTGCGCAAGGCATCGCTGACCGCGATGATGCTCATATCGCCGCCCGCCAGTTTGCGCATGCGCCGGTTGAGCACGGAACAGTCCAGACAGCGCCGTTCGCAATTGTCTCCACCACGAAACATGCTGGTTCTGGGACAGAGCAATCCGTAATCTCTTAAATGCAGGCAAACCGGTATGCTGGCGTCACGTGCAGCCAGAAGTAACGCAGGCTGCATGAAAGCGGAATTCTGCGCGTAGATGAGATCAAATCGTTCCCTTGTGAAGAAATCGGTCAGTCCCCTGGGACAAATCGCGCCCATTGCGGTGCGCAGGTGCCAGCGCGCGCGCTGCAGAAAACCGGCGGTTGATTTGCGTGGCAGGGGCAGATAGCTGTTCATCCACGGAAGGCGGATCACCCTTATATCGCCGGGCAAACGTGTCTCGCCAGGCGGCGCAATCGCATCGCCCTCGCGGCCCAGGGCCAGCACGGTAACATCATGACGCTTGCCAAGTTCCATCGCGCCCAGGCGCGCAGAGATCTCTGCACCGCCTTCCTCTTGTGGGGCGAAAGTTTGCGATACGATGCAGATTTTCAAATCCGCTTACCTTTAAACGCCAATATGCTGTGCCATTTCCCGGGTTGTATTTATGCTGCGAGAACTCTTTAAATATACTGAATATGAATCCGGCAGGATAAACGGTCAATTACGTGATGATCACAAATAGATGTGCTGCCCATAAAAGGTCATGTTGTTTTTTCTCTTATGGGGGAGAATAAATGCGAAACACATCCGGATCGCCATATTTTTCGTCATAGATTCCATCTTGTTTAAGGAATTTGCGCTTTAAGTGCGACTACACAGGGCAGATCGCCGTTCGATCCAGTGCTGCAGTTGAGGTGGATCATGAGGGTTCTGCACGTATTCGAAACGCTTCCCGGCGGACCTGCGACCTATTCCAACGAAACGATCCCCACGCAAATCAAAGATTTAGGCGCTGAAAACGTCAGAATCATTGTGCCTGATGCTCATGTTAGTTTTTTGAAACAGACACCGCACCGCTGCGTTGCCACGTTCAAAAGACGCGGCAGACTACGGTCTCTGCCAGCGCTGGCGCTGGCCGTGTCGCAAGAGGTCAAGGCGTTCAAACCCAATATTATTCATGCGCACTCCACCTTTGCAGGCTTGATCGTGCGTGCCATCAGTGTGTTACCCGGTGCCTTTCCGCCCATCGTCTATTGCCCGCATGGTTGGGTCTTCGACATGGAAACGCTGGGACTGTTGCGGCGGCCAGCGTCATGGGTTGAGCGGCTTCTTTCGCCACTCTGCCATACCATTGTCGCCATATCCGATCACGAGTACCGTCAGGGTATCAAGGCGGGCATCCCGGCTCATCGTATGATCGTCATCGAAAACGGCATATCGTCGCAAATACCGGTGACGAATCCTGCCACATGGGACGATCCACGCGCCAAAGTTCTATTCGTTGGCCGCCTTGATCGGCAAAAGGGCGTCGACATCCTTTTGACAGCGGCAGCGGAGCTGACAGACAAGGCCGTTTTCCGGGTGATAGGGGCCCATGTCACGACAAGGAATAATCTGACCCAGGCACCGCCCGCGAATGTGGAGTTGTTGGGATGGAAGTCGTCGGAGGATATTGCGGGGCATCTGGCTGTTTGCGATGTGGTGGCGATGCCGTCGCGATGGGAAGGTTTCGGCTTGGTCGCGCTGGAAGCGATGCGCGCGCATAAACCGGTCATCGCATCGCGCGTGGGTGGCCTGCAATCTGTGGTGCTTGACGGAGAGACCGGAGTCCTCTTTCCACCCGGCGACGCAGATGCCCTTGCAACTGCGATCGCATCTCATGGACGAGAAGACTGGACGCGGATGGGATCTGCAGGCTACGCACGCTTTATCGAACGCTACAGAAGCGAACGGACCAACAGCACACTCATGCAGCTTTACCGAGACATTGTGAAGGAAGCACCGGCAGAAAGTCGCAAAATCGCATGAAGCATTTCATCAATGGCCGGTTTCTCACTCAAAAAACCAGTGGTGTGCAGCGTTTCGCGCGCGAAATCGTCAAAGCGCTGGACCGCCATCTGACATTGACCGGAAGCACGGACGAGTGGACGCTGATTGCTCCCGAAACGGCGACCGTCGATATGACGCTGTCTTCCATACGCCAGAAGAAAATCGGCTCTTTGTCCGGGCACTTATGGGAACAGACGCAGCTTTTTGCCGCCTCCCGCCACGGCCGGTTGATCAATCTTTGCAACAGCGGTCCCGTGCTGCATGGCAAAAGCCTGACAGTTATTCATGATGCGATGATATTTCGCACACCGGAGAATTTTTCCCGCTCTTACCGCGCGGTGCACAGCATTTTGGGAAAAAGTCTTGCTCGTCGCGGGCGCATTGCAACGGTATCGGCGTTTTCACGGCGCGAGTTAAATGAGACAATTGGAGCGGAAAACGTTGCGATCATTCCCAATAGCTGTGAACACCTGGCCGCCATCGCGCCCGATCAGACGGTGGTGGCGCGACTGGGGCTGACGCCGTGCAAATATGTCTTGTTTGTCGGTTCACCGACACCCAACAAGAACCTTGTCCGCGCGATAGAGGCGATGGCAACCCTTGGCAATGCTGCCCCACGCTTCGTCATCGTCGGCGCCGCGGCGTCCGCTGTTTTTCATAATCCTTCACAAGGTCCGGTGCCAGTCAAAGGTGAAGGGGTCGTTTTCACGGGTCGTCTTTCCGATGAAGAGATCGTCGCACTCTACAGCAACGCCGCCGCATTGCTGTTCCCCAGCCTTTATGAAGGTTTTGGGATTCCACCTTTAGAAGCAATGCTTCTCGGCTGCCCGGTTCTGTCATCGAATATCGAGCCGGCGCGCGAGGTGTGTGGCGACGCAGCGTTTTATTTCAATCCAGAAAACCTACAGGAGATCGCGCATTCCGTATCTCATCTGGCCGCAAATGCTGGACTGCGAAGTGCAATGATTGCGAGCGGCCACGCGCGTGCCAGAGAATTCTCGTGGGATAAAAGTGCGCAATGCCTGATTCACGCAGTCTCAGGACTTTGATGCTATGTTCACATGTCATGATGCAATATGCCACGAGCAGCGTTTCGGCTCCGCCGAATATGGTTGCTTAGTGGAGAAACGGCGAAGCCGATGAAGATCTGTATCGTTGCTCAAACATTCGCACCCCAGGAGGAGGGGGGCGCGGAGATTGTGGCCCGCGTTTGCGCCGCGGAACTTTCGCGTCATCACGACGTCATCATCCTGTCTCTGGGGCTGGAAGGCGACGAGATCGCGCCACCCGGTGAAACGGTGAATGACGATGGTATCCGCGTTCTGCGCGTCAACTGGCACAACAGTTACCTCCCCGGCCCACGCAAACCCGCTGTTGGCACACTGACCAAACTGGTCTGGCACATCCGCAGCGCGCTCGGTGCGACGTCGGCTAAAGATGTCAAGGAGTTGCTGGTGCGGGAGCAGATCGATCTTGTCTACGCCCACAATTCTGCACGGATGCAACCGGCTCTGTTTGAAGCTACGAATGCGCTCGGCATTCCGCTTTGCCTGCACTTGCACGATTACGCGCTGCTGTGTCCCAAATCGAGCATGTTTCGCGGGTCGGGCAATTGCGAAAAGCCGTGCATGCAGTGCCGCATCCTGACCGCCCGCATCACGTCCAGCGATGGCAGTGGTGTGACAGCCATTTCAGTGAGTGATGCCCTGCGGCAGCGGTTTTTGCAAAATAGTGTTTTGCCGAAAGCAGACTGGCATGTGCTGATCAATGCCAACCGCAGCGAGGCTTCTTTCGACGCGTCCCTGCTTGGTCGGAAAAGCGGAACCAGCGAGCACTTTACGTTCGGATATCTTGGCGCTCTGGCCGAGGAGAAGGGTATCGAGGACTTGATCCGGGCATTCGTCAGACTACCGCAGTCTGAAAAGGCAACACTTCTGATTGGTGGACGAGGGCGCGAAGATTACGTGCAGCATCTAAAGTCTTTAGCCGGCACATCTCCCATCCGCTTCTTGGGCTTTGTACCGCCGGAAGACGTTTACAAGATGGCAGATGTTATTGTCGTGCCGTCGCGTTGGCATGAACCGCAAAGCCTGATCCTTATGGAAGCGGCCATTTATGGCGTGCCAGTTATCGGCACCGAGCGCGGCGGGACGCCTGAAATTTTGAGGGATTTGGGCACGGGTTGGTGTTACGATCCTGATGAGGATGGCAGTCTCATCAAGGTGATGGATCGCGCTTTGAACATCGGTCATAAACGTTGGTGGCAGGAGCGGAATATTCATTTCCCGGGTATTGCGGGTTTTAAGGGTACGTCCGAATCATCCGGTTATTATCGGAAGTTGAACGATATCCTGGTCGCCGCTGCCGTGAAAGAGTAGGCAAAAAAGCAGACATCTGCACCAAATTTGCCTGATACTTCTCATGGTCGACATGTAATCTCAAGTAATGCTTAAGTGATGATAAGCTAATTGATATGCTGTGGGAGTGTCGGTCAACAGGGGAGAGACAGATGAATGCCGGGTTTGATATGCACAGCCTTCACGAAAAACACGTGCAAATCGCTGCTGACTACCCAGTCACGTTTTCTGACACGGTCGGCCTCTTTCGGCCCGCCGATGCTTTCACTCTGTTGGAGAGCGCGCAGTCGGGTTCTCTGGTGACGACAAATACAGCCGTTCTGTTCGTTGGTTCGTGGGGCTTTGAGGAATTATGCGCCCGCAAATTCTGGCAACGACTGGCCGTGGATCTATCCCGGCGGGGCATGGCGAGCATGCGATTCGATTATCCCGGTACGGGTGACGCGCTGGATCACCCGGACTATGCCAGTGGGCTTGACGTCTGGCTCGACACGATTGCTGCTGCTGCTCAAAAGCTCAAGGAGTTGTCTTGCGCCAAGCATCTCATTTTTATCGGACACGGTATCGGCGGCGCGCTGGCGTGGCAGGCAGCGGAAGACATTCCGGATATTCGAGGACTTGCACTTGCGGCACCGGCTCTATCGGGGCGCCACTGGCTCCGCGAATTCGTCGCCTTGAGCAAGATTGCCAATCAGGGGGCGCACCACTCACGTCATTCGGCATCCGGTCCTGCCATGGGTGAGCAGGTCATTCCTGAAAATGTGGCCAAGGGGCTGCGAGACGTGAATATTTCGGCGACGACGAAATCCCCCGCGCCCAATATTTTATTGCTCAAGCAGAAAAATCGACATGCGGATCTGGATTTTGCCGAACACATTCGCACACTGGGCGTGGAGGCTCGATCCGCCGATTTCGAAGGATATGATCAGTTTATCCGTGACGTTCTGTTTTCCGTGCCGCCAGTGGCCGCGATCGAAACGCTGGCCGAGTGGGCGAAAGATGTAGCGGCGCAGGACACGAACGATCACGGTAGGGCGGAAAACGTGCCGGTTCCAACGCCCGTGGCCCTGAAAGGCAGGGGCTTTACGGAGACACCCGTTCGCTTCGGTAAAGATGATCGCCTATATGGCGTGTTGGCAGAGCCTATCGGCCCACGCAAGGGCGCGACAGTTCTGGTCTTGCCCACGGGCTATGAGAGGGCGTCCGGCTGGGGACGCATCAGCGCCCAACTTTGCCGGGAGCTTGCGCGATCCGGTATTGCCAGCTTGCGGTTCGATATGGCCAATATTGCCGATAGCCCCATGGTTCCCACCCGCCCGGAACAGATCATTTACAGCGAGGGCCAACTGGAAGATGTGGCGGCGGCGACAGATTTTCTGGAGCAACGCCATCTTTTCCCGGTTGTGGTAACGGGTCGATGCAGTGGTGGATGGGCCGCGTTCCAAAGCGGTGTACGTGACCCGAGGCTCAGCGGCGTGGTTGCTGTCAATGTTTTTGATTTCTACATTCCGCCACACGCTGATGTGGAGGCGTTGCTGATCTCGTCTCGTCAGCCCTTGGCGAGCTATGGGGCAAAACTGGTAAGCGGCGGCTTCTGGCTGAAGGTTTTCAGCGGAAAAGTTCGCATCAGGAACGGTGTGACCAATCTGTGGGCGATGATCGTCGGCAAGGCGATCTCATTTACAACGCCGTTGATGGTGCGCTTTCCATTCCTGTCTCCGCGCTTTCAGGCCATATCCAGGGATTTTCGGGCGATCGCCGCAAACAACACGCAAATGACCGTCGTCTTTACTGAAGGCGATATCGGCGCGGCGATGCTGGAGACGAACTTTGGTCCGTGCGGACGTATGCTCAGTTGCCGCTATGGAAATCCCCGCATCGCCTTCATTGCCGATTCAGACCATAACCTGACCACCGCAGAAGCGCGCCATGCGTGGGCACGGGAAGTGGAAATGATCGCGTTCCGGTTTCCACCCGCCAGTTAGGACCTTTCGCTCTCAGCGATCCGAACGTGTCAAGGGAAAATCAGCAGTTGCCAGCACGGACTGATGCGAGATTGACAATATCTGCACGGCTCATGTTCATCTCCATCTCGTTTTGCAAGGCAGACCGAAGAGCTTGTTTTGCGACATCGATATACCAGCTTGCTGAAGCCGCGCCGAGCGTTTCAGCGGCGCCCTCGGCAAAGGTCAGCATGTTGATAAGGGTGAGGAACTCTTCCTGGCGTTCATTGATTTGGGCGTCGGTCATCATACACTCATCGTTGTCGGTTTCGACGACATCTATAGCGCAATGCCGCCTTTTGCGCGTTGCAATACCGTTGCACACGTCATGCTTGAAGTTTTAATCCAAATCTCAATTAGGTGAAAAGCTTAAAACGACGAGAGGTAACATTTTTACGTTACTCCGAAAGTTTCTGTAGGGTCGGCACGGCTTCGCGACAAACTCCGGCACGTTTGATGCCCTCTCTATCCATTAGCTCTCGGCATTCTTCCTGATTGGCAATGACAGTCAACAAGACTCAAAATAGATGTTTTGGTTGTCTCACGGCATATTGCACGGAATGGATGATTTTCGTCAAGGTGCTCCGCGCATTCCACGGCAAATCGCGGATAATTCGCCGATGTAGGCCTATCCCCTATCCGATCAAGCGCCAGCATATTGGCAGTCGTTCTCCAGCCCCGACATTGCGCCAAGGTCGTCTTTGAGCTGGACATGAAAAGACTGAGGAAACAGAGCTTCTATGAAGCCACCAAAAAGCACATATGTCTTCGATGATGGATCAGCGAAATAGTCTGTCTTGGCTAACGCCCGCATAGAGCCCTGTTGCCGACGGTAACGGGGAACCCTCTTTCCTAGTGGGGTAAGGACGCGGACGTCTCTGTCGTCTTTTTCCCATCGGCCGTGTTGCTGTTGCCGAGCGACTGGACAAGTTCCAGAACGCGGCGGCGAACGCGGTCGTCTTCTATCGTGCAAAACGCCCGTGCCAGCGCTATGCCTTCCTTGGAATTCATGAACTGCGAGAGCTGGCTGGGCTCTGCCAATGGCTTATCGTCCGCGGAGCCGGGGCTTCCCTCAAAGAAATAGGAGATGTGCACATCCAGCAATTCGGAAATATGCTGCAGCCGGCTGGCACCGACCCGGTTTGTGCCTTTCTCATATTTTTGAACTTGCTGGAATGTAATTCCAAGTCCATCGCCCAGTTTTTCCTGACTTAACCCGAGCATGACGCGGCGCAGGCGAATACGGGAACCGACGTGGATGTCGATATCATTGGGGGATTTTTTCATGGTATGCGTAACTCCGAAGCCTGAGGCTGTGTACAGGATTGCCGAAACTTGAGTGAGCGCAAAGGGTCGGCAACATTGGGCCCATGCGGTGTATTCTAAAAACGATCGTGCTACCCGGGACGAAAACGACGGCTTAAATTGGATCAGGTTTTTCTTGGGCTGGAAGATGACGGCTTCAGATCAGGCCGGGCAAGCCCCAGATTTTGGGTCTTGCCAATCAGCGCAGTTTCGTCGTTGGCAAAGGCTTCAATCTCGTCATCAATGCGCCGTAAGGCAAAAGCATGACGAGACCGACGATTATCTTCACCGTAAGATCTCCCAGGGCCCACGAAACCCAACGGGGTGCTTCGCTGGCGAAGATGCCAAGGATCGGTGCCTGCTCGATGGCGAAGGTGTCGTTGGGGCCGACAAACGAGAAGGTTGCGGCAAAGGCGATGGAGAAGAAGAGTGCGGTGTCGAGGACCGATCCCAGCAGAGAGCCTGCTAACGGCGCTCGCCACCAGCTTTGCTGGCGAAGCCGGTTAAAGACCGAGATGTCAAGAAGCTGGCCGATCAGATAGGCCGTGCCGGATGCGACCGCAATGCGTGGAATCGATGTCCAGAACGACAGGCACACGCCGACGACGAAACCCGCCAGGACCACCCGCCGCGCGGTGGCTGGACCAAACTGACGGTTGGTCAGGTCGGTGATGAGGAACGCAACGGGATAGGTAAAAGCGCCCCATGTGAGAAGGTCGCCGAGATTGATGCCGAGGAACGTGCCCGATAACGGGTACTGGACCAGGATGTTCGATGCCACGACGACTGTGGTCATGAGCAGGATATAGACAAGCATAAAGCGCTGATAGGGCATTTTTTTATCCTGGGTGATGCCACCAGTTGGAGCGAAATGAAAACAAACAAAAGGCTTGAGCGGCAGTAGCCATTCAAGCCTTTTGAAAGTTCGTGGTGTTAACGCCGCGTATTAGGCAGCTGCAACAGCCGTTTCAACAGTCTTCTTGGCAATCTGGCGACGCAGCAAACGGGCGCGCATCGAAAGGTCGCTTTCGCTGGACTTGAGAAGGAACAGGTCGAGGCCGCCACGATGTTCGACAGAACGCAGAGCGGCTGCAGAAACGCGCAGACGGAAGCGCTGGCCGAGAGAATCAGAGATCAACGTAACCTGGCAGAGGTTCGGAAGGAACCGGCGCTTTGTTCTGTTGTTGGCGTGGCTGACGTTGTTGCCCGTCTGGACGCCCTTGCCGGTCAATTCGCATACACGGGACATGGGTACACCTATTTGTTATCGTCTGTTTTACCACTGGTTCGCTATCCGGCAAAACCCGGTCAGCAATCCAACTGGCAATGATTGGAAAGTTGCGGTTCTATAGTCAGGCAGAGATGATCAGTCAACCCGCCCACGCTTTTTTGTGAGCAAATTCGCTGGATTTCCACGTCGCTCCGCTATTTTATTGCCATAACTGCGCGTATATCATCGTGGTGTGAGGCGGCCTTTCCTGCCTGTCGAGGTGTTACCCGAATGAATGTCACAGTACAAAGGTTTTTCACGGCAACCGTCGTGACACTTGCAAGCATCTCTCCCGGTCTGGCCGCAGAAACACGGCATGACAGCGAATACAGCATAAATCTGGGTATTCTGCCCATCGCCAGGGCGAACTTCTCGACCCGTATGACGGGCGCAACCTATTCCATTTCCGGTTCCTTCAGCTCTGCCGGCGTTGCCAGCGTGCTGAAAGATATCTCTGGAAAGACCAACGTGTCGGGCGCCAAGCGCGGCAACCGTATGCAGGCCGACGAATATTCGCTGGTCTATAAGGATGGTAAGCGGACCCGCACCTACGATGTCCAATATCGCAACGGAAACGTCACATCGACGACGGTGAAGCCTGAGCCTAAACCGCGACCCGACAGTTGGGTCGATGTCAAGGATCGGGATTTACGTTCGGTTCTTGATCCGATCTCCGGTCTGCTTTTTCCTGTCGGGGGTCGTATATGCCCCAGCCGCCTGCCGATTTACGACGGTGAGTCTCGGCTGGATCTGGTCTTGAGCTCCGGGGGCACGAAGCCTTTCACCACGGACGGTTTCACTGGTGATGCGATTGTCTGCAATGCCCGCTATGTGCCGAAGTCAGGTTTTCGCAAGGGCCGCAAGGACATCGAATATCTGAAGTCGATTTCCATGGAGATTTGGTTTGCCAAGGCCAACAACATGGATGTCTATGCACCTGTCTACGCACGTATACCGACTAGGGTCGGGCAGGTTTACATCACCGCGACCAAATACGGCGGCTAATTCAGCCCGGCGACCAGCCGGGCTCAGCCATCACGAAGCTGTCGAAGACGAAACCGGGGGCGACGGTGCAGCCGACAAGCGTAAACTCGCCCAGGCTTTCTGCCGCCTGCCAGCAATTGGCGGGAACGATGGCTTGCGGTCTCTCGCCACCAAGGAGAGCTGGTCCGAGCCTGACCGTCTCGACTGATTTCCCATCGTGGCACAAATGAAGAGACAGCGGCGCACCAGCGTAATAATGCCAGACCTCGGCCGCATCGATCACACGGTGCCAGTGGGAGCGTTGCCCCTTTTCCAGCAAATAATAGATCGCCGTCGAATGTCCACGCTGCCCGTCCGATGCATCGCGAAAGGTTTGCCGATAAAACCCGCCTTCCGGGTGTGGTTCGAGTTTCAGTTCACGAATGATCGCCTGCGCCGATAGGTCTTGGGGCATCAGAAATTATCCTTACGTGTTCGGATGTCTGCAAACACTTCGGCATCCGTGGCGCCTGTAAGGCCGAGATGCGTGCGGATGGCAGGATCGGCGACGCGCATGTAGGGGTTGGTTTGTTTTTCAAGTCCGATGGTCGTTGGAATGGTGAACTCGCCGCTGTTTCTCTTGGTTTCGACCTCACGGGCGCGCTGGTGAAGTGCAGCATTATCCGGGTCGATTGTCACAGCGAAACGAGCATTGGACAGCGTGTAGTCATGGCCGAAATAGACTCTGACGTCATCCGGCAGCGCCATCAGTTTCTGAAACGACTGCCACATATCGGCAGCAGGTCTCTCGAACAGGCGTCCACAGCCCATGGCAAACAATGTGTCTGCGGCAAACAGCAGAGCGTCGTCGGGCAGGTAGTAGCAGATATGTCCAGCCGTGTGCCCGGGCGTGCCGATGACATGGACCGGGCGGCCTGCAAAGTCGAACTCATCACCATCGGCGGCAGACTTGTCAAGACCCGGTATGGCGATGGCCTCATCATGTGGTCCATAAATCGTACAGCCGAATTTTTCCTTCAGCGACAGATTGGCTTCGACGTGGTCCTGATGATGATGTGTTGTGAAAATATGGCTGAGCGTCCATCCGCGCCGGTCGAGCGCATCGATGATGGGTGCCTCCTCGGGTGCGTCGATCGAAACGGTGGCGCCTGTTTCGCTATCATGCAGCAGAACACCGAAATTATCGCTGCGGCACGAAAAGACTTCTATTTCCAACGGCTTCATGGTGTGTCTTCCTTTTTCCGCGTTCAGATCATCCGGTTTGCAATGTAGGCTCTGGCGCCTTGAAGTCCAACCGTGGCCTGCTACATTCCCTTGATGAACACCGATATCGTCGATCTGCGCGAATTTTATCATTCTCCTCTCGGTCGCTCCGCCGAGCAGGCGATCACTATGGCGCTGTCGACGCTGTGGCCAAGCCTGCCGGATGAGCGGTTGGTGGGCATCGGCTACGCCGTTCCGTTTCTGGACCGCTTCCGCCATGACACGGAGAGAACATTCGCTTTTATGCCGGCAGGGCAGGGGGCGGTGAACTGGCCCGCCGGTGAACGGTCGTCGACGGCGCTTGTGTTTGACGAGGAGCTGCCGTTGCCGGATTCGTCCATAGACCGTATCCTGATGGTGCATTCGCTGGAGTTTGCGGAAAATCCGCGTGAGACACTGAAAGAATTGTGGCGCGTTCTGGCTCCCGGCGGGCGGCTCATTATCGTTGTACCGAACCGGCGTGGCGTATGGGCGCGGATGGAGCATACGCCTTTCGGCTCCGGTCGACCTTACTCGCGCGGGCAACTCACCGGACTGTTGCGGGAAACCAACTTTACGCCGGGAGCATCTGCTGAAGCCTTGTTTTTCCCCCCCTCAAAGGTGAGGTCCGTCCTGCGCTTCCGCCGGTTTTTGGAAACCACGGGACGAAAGCTTTGGCCGGTCTTTTCCGGGGTGATTGTGGTTGAGGCACAAAAGCGTCTCTATCAGGGGCTGCCTGTCACCCAAAGGGCGTCCCGCCGGGTGTTTGTGCCGGTGCTTGCACCACAGGGCATGCCAACGGCCAGAACCGGATCCGAACAGCGCAAGCCGCGCTGACACTCGACAAACCAGCCATTCCAGTCTAATGCCTGCGGCATTGTCTGGCCGGATTTTCCGGCGTTTTCCAAGGGTCGATGAAATGAGTGCAGAGCTTAACCAACCTGTCCCGCGTCCGGGTATTCTGGATATTGCCGCTTACGTTCCCGGTAAAGAGCATGTCGACGGCGTGGCCAAGGTCTATAAGCTTTCCTCCAACGAAACGCCGCTGGGTGCCAGTCCGAAGGCGATAGAGGCCTTCAAAGCCGTGGCTTCCAACCTGGAAATCTACCCGGATGGACAGGCAACTGCTTTGCGCCAGGCCATTGCCGACGTGCATGGGTTGAACATTTCCAATATCCTGTGCGGAAACGGCTCCGATGAACTGCTGGGTCTGTTGTGCCACGTTTATCTGGGGGCAGGCGATGAGGCGATCATCACGGAACACGGCTTTCTGGTTTACAAGATTCAGATCATGGGTGCCGGGGCAAGTGCCATCACGGTCAAGGAAAAAGATTGCGCCATCGACGTGGACGCAATCCTGGCCGCTGTGACGCCCAAGACCAAGATGGTTTTCATTGCCAATCCCGGCAATCCGACTGGCACCTATGTTCCGGTCTCCGAAGTGCGCCGCCTTCAGGCTGGCTTGCCGAAGCACGTTATTCTGGTGCTGGATGCGGCCTATGCCGAATATGTTCGCAAGAACGATTACGAGGCAGGGCTGGAGCTGGTTTCGGGCAATGCCAATGTCGTCATGACGCGCACCTTTTCCAAGGTCTACGGTCTTGCCGCGCTGCGCGTGGGCTGGATGTACGGTCCGGCCGCCATCGTCGATGCCTTGAACCGTGTGCGTGGTCCCTTCAACATGAACGCGCCCGCCATCGCAGCTGGTGCCGCGGCCATCCGCGATCAGGCTTTTATGCAGAAGGCGGTGTCCCACAATCTTGAATGGCTGGAAAAGCTGACACAGACATTCACCGACCTTGGCCTCGAGGTCACGCCGTCCGTTACCAATTTCATTCTCATTCATTTCCCTGATGTCGATGGGAAGCGTGCGGCCGACGCTGATGAATTTTTGACGCGACGTGGCTATATCCTTCGCGCTGTCCGCGGCTATGGTTTTGCCAATGCACTGCGCATGACGGTGGGTTCTGAAGAGGCAAATCTTGGCGTGATTGCTGCGCTTAAAGACTTCATGGGCAAAGCATGACTGATATTCTCTTCGAACGGATCGCCCTGATCGGTATCGGCCTGATCGGATCCTCCATCGCGCGCGATGTCAAGGAGCTGGGCCTTGCCCACGAGGTGGTGATTTCCACCCGCAGCGCTGAGACGCTGAAGCGTGCAGAAGAACTGGAGCTCGGGACCGCCTACACCACGTCTGCGGCGGACGCGGTCAAGAATGCCGATCTGGTGATCATATCGGTACCGGTCGGCGCATCAGGAAGCGTGGCCGAGCACATCGCGCCGTCTCTGAAACCGGGCGCTATCGTGACGGATGTAGGCTCCACCAAGGCATCCGTGATCGCTCAAATGGCGCCGCACATTCCGCAAAATGTCCATTTCATTCCCGGCCACCCGCTGGCAGGCACGGAAAAATCCGGGCCGGATGCCGGGTTTACGGGGTTGTTTCGTGACCGGTGGTGCATCTTCACACCGTTGCCTGGAACTAATGCTGAAGCGTTGGCTCAGCTAAGGTCTTTCTGGGAAAGGCTCGGCTCTCGGATCGATGAAATGGATGCGGAGCACCACGACAAGGTCTTGGCCATCGTTTCCCACCTGCCGCACATCATCGCCTACAATATCGTCGGCACGGCAGACGATCTGGGCACGGTGACAGAGTCTGAAGTCATTAAATACTCGGCCTCCGGTTTTCGTGATTTCACCCGTCTGGCGGCATCTGACCCGACGATGTGGCGGGACGTATGCTTGCATAACAAGGATGCGATCCTTGAAATGCTGGCGCGGTTTTCAGAGGACCTCGCCTATCTCCAGCGGGCCATTCGATGGGGTGAGGGCGACAAGCTGTTTGAGCTTTTCAGTCGCACCCGCGATATTCGCCGCTCGATCGTGCAAGCAGGGCAGGACGTGGACGCCGCCAACTTTGGCCGTCCGACGCCCGATGCCAAACCTTAGTTGTTTCAGATCGGCGGGATCTTTCCTAGGGGAATGAAACCGCTGACGGTCGCGCGGCCACGATCGACGACCAGATCGACCGATGCCCTATCGCCGCCGCCCGCCAGAGCGCGCAGCAGTTTGCGAGCGGTATCGATGGTGGACTGCAGTTGTGGGAAAGTCTGCTTGGCGTTGTCGGCCCATTCGCCCAGCTTTTCGATTTCCAGCTTGAACTGGCCAGAGAGATTGCCCTGATCGTCAAACGAGAACGGGCCTGTGATGCGCATGGTGCGGCCATCGCCAATGTCGAGCATCACGCGGCGCAACTCGCCACTGGCACCGTAGAGCCCGGTCCGGTCACTGCCGTCGATCATGCCTGCCTTGCCGGCGAGCGTCACATCGGCAATGGCATTCAAGCGCGGCAAAAGCTGTGGCCAATCCTTGATGACGGTGGATGTGTCCGTCAGCGTGATGGCACCATCAAGGTCCGCGCCGTTTTGGCGTAGATGAACTTCGGTCTTTGCCGCATCGAAATTGATGGTCTGGGCAGTAACGGACGACACTGCTGTTGCCTTCAGCCCGTCGATAACGAGTGAAGTGCGATCAACACCCTTCAATTTGGTGACGAGGCTGGACTGCATATTGGCCCATTGCGCCGAAATATTCAGCCCGTGCCCGGTCTGGATGGTGGCGGGAGAGTCCAGTTCCCATACGATATGACGAGGGGCATAAATCTGCGCTGCCGAACGCAACGCTCCGAAGGATGCAGTCATATTGTTGTTTGTATTCTTGACGTCGATCGTGGAGCAGAACAGGCCGATGCGGAATGGGTAGCCCCTGAAGGCGATGTCCTTGCACTCTCCGGTTATTCCTGCCGAGCCGCCAGGTGCAAGCGTGCGAATGACGGTTTCCTGAAGCCGCTGGGCGGCGTAAAACCAACCAGCGGAGTAGATGGCAACGAAAAATATGATCCCAAGACCGAGAAAAAGGTATTTTCTGCCTGTTCGGGATTGGCTTGACGCTGCCATGATGATCTCCAATGGTAAAACACAGGTGATTTGGTTTGGCTTGCGATATGGACGATTTTTGGGTCTTTGGCTATGGTTCGTTGATGTGGAATCCGGGCTTCCCGTTTCAGGAGCGTCAGCAGGCGCGCCTGAATGGCTACCGTCGCTCACTCTGCATTCGCTCTAATGTCTATCGTGGTACGGATGAAAACCCCGGCTTGGTGCTTGGGCTTGAGCGGGGCGGCTCTTGCCACGGTGTTGCCTTTCGGGTCGCCGATGCCGACCGCGATGCCGTCGTCGCTTACTTGCGTGAACGCGAACTGATCAGCAATGTCTATAAGGAACGTGTCATTGCGGTTGGCCTTGTGGACGGAAGGCGCCGACACGCCATGACCTATGTGGCCGATCCCCAACATCCGCAATATGTCGGCGGGCTTGGAGTGGAGGACGCTGCCCGTATCGTGCGGCATGCGTCGGGACGTTCGGGACCGAATGCCGATTACGTTTTCAACACGGTTCAGCACCTTCAGGACATGGGCATACGTGACGCCGTGCTCGAGCGGGTCGCAGCCGATGTCGAGGCTCAGTCTGTCGTCTGCCCCTGAAGCTCTGCCAGTCGCTTTTGCGCTGTCGCAGGCAATGGCAGATCTGGATTGTCGCGTGCGGTTTCCAAAAGCAGCTCGTCGCTCGCTTTTTCGGTCACTTCGATCAGCTGCTTGAAAAAAACATCGGGATCGAGACCAGGCTGGATCGGTGGCAGGATCCGCACCTTGAAATGGCCGGGATAACGCATTGTGGAGCGGCGTGGCCAGAAAAGGCCGGGATGCATGGCGACAGGCACGACAGGGACTTTCAGGTCCCGGTATAGACGTGCGATGCCATAACGATATTCCGGCTCCGCACCGGGTGGGCGGCGGGTGCCCTCGGGGTAGATAATCAGCTCTCGGCCCTTGGCCATTTCTTCCTTGGCGCGTTCCATGACCTTCAGCATGACCTTGCCGCGCGCAGCCCGGTTGACCGGGATCATCCGCTGCTTGGCGACGTACCAGCCGAAAAGCGGTATCCACATCAACTCACGCTTCAGGATATAGACGGGGTCCTTGAGATTGGGCAGCAGCGCATAGGTGTCCCAGAAAGATTGGTGCTTGGGTGCAAAGATACATCCGCTTTCCGGAATATGTTCGAGCCCTTCGATCTCGAATGTCGTACCAACGAGCTTTTCCATCAGCCAGTGATTGGACCGTGCCCAAGCCTTGGGAATCTCGAATGCGACTTTTCGTGGCACGATGAAATAGATCGGTGTCAGGATCAGCATCCGCACGATGAGATTGATATAAAACAGCGTGTTGAAGAGAATGGAACGCAGTCTGAGCATAAAAAGGCTTCCCCGGGCGCGCGCGGATCAACGAGAGAAGCATTCTTCCGTGTTGTCAGCAGCGCTGAACGCCTACACGAAAACGAGGTGTTTCAGCAAGACCCATCCGATGTCGGGCAGTTCGGGGTCAAGGTGTATCGCTGTTTCGCAGGCCGTTGCCCTTGCCAACGCCGGTGATATCACGTGCAGCGACGGCCACGAACTTGATATATTCGATGATCATGGTGCGCACCACGTCCGGGTTTACGAACCAGTTGGTGCGGGCAAGATCCGAATTGATCACGGGGTAGGCGATGAAATTCGTATCGGGGCTTGTGTCACGCAGCTCGTGAAGCGAGCGGTGCATGTGGTAATTATTGGTAACGATAACAACCGAGGTGTAGCCGCGATCCTTGATCCATTTCGACGCCTCGTTGGCGTTGCCGATCGTGTCGACTGCCTGATAACCCATATCCACGCAACAGGCAAAAAGATCGGACGAACTTTGCGTCATCTTTCTGATTTGTGCCCGGCTCGTGGCAGGGTTGACCCCTGAAATCAGCAACCGCTTCCCCACGCCATCCCGAAGCAGGCCGACCGCTTGGTCAATGCGCAGATATCCCCCGGTGAGAACAATGATGGCGTCGGCCTTGGTGCCCGACGGTGGGCGCATGGACGCCACCGAATCGGCAAACCACAGAAACCCGCCGAAGACAGCGCCGACGATAACGACGAAGAGAAGGATGGTTATCCGCACGAAACGACGCAAACGGCCGCGCCGCGAAAGCCATCCATTTCGCGTCGTTGTGGTCGATTCGTCATCGGGGTCTATGCGACTCATTGCCATGAGTTATCCATAAGCTTGCATGAAGACAAGGAACAGGCATTCGTGGCGACTTGGTGGCGTGCGCCTGGTCGTCTTATACACCTTCACTTTTCGACGGGTCGGAACGGACGCGGTCGATATCGTCAATGGTCCGAATAACTGTCAGACGCGCCGTGAGTGTGGTGAGCAGCGCAATCACCATCATGGTTGCGAAAATGCCGATATAGCCATCCATGCCAACGGAAAAGGAACCGAACAAGGCGCTCGCCTGATCGCTCTGAGGCGTTGCGAGGGAGCGGGACTGCCAAAAACCGGCAGCGAGGAAGACCGCCGCTGCCAAGGCACTCCCAGCCCCAGAACCCTTCAGGCTGATTTTCAAGAAGTGTTTTTGAAACTCCCGGGCAACGAAGCTACTCTCAGCGCCGACGAAATGCAAAACCTCGACAATGTGCCGGTTTCCCGAAAGTGCGCCACGGGTGGCAAAAACCACCGTCAAAACCATGGCGCTGAACACCAGGATCAGCACGCCGAGCCCGATCATCACAGTCGTGTGGGCCATCGATACGAGACGATCGACCCAGGTGCGGTGATCGTCGAGAAACGCCTGAGGTATCTCCGTTTTGAGGATCGCGCGCATGGCCTCGAAATCCGGCGGATTGGTTTCATCGATCGTGATGATGACGAGACGTGGAACGGGAAGCTCCGACAGATCGAGACCCGCGCCCAGCCAAGGCTCCAGAAGGCGAGCGGTGGCCGCCTCGTCCATGACTGTTCCCTCTCGGGTACCGACGAAGCCCAGAGCCAGATTGCGGGCTTTGGTCAGGGCCGCATCCATGTCCAACCCTTCCTCGGGCTTGATCTGAATGGTGATTTCTCTTGAAATTTGGCTCTGCCAACTGGTCGCCGTGGTGCGTACCATGCTGACGGCGCCGAGCGTAAGACAAGCCAGAAACGCCATGATCGCGATGACGACGATCAGCGCATTGCCCTGAATGTTGGAGGGCGGCAGGATGGGTGCCATCGGCCGGATGCGCATCTGCGGCAGTTTCGGCGCTGGTTTTTGCGCGGGCTTGAGTGGCTTGCGCTTTATCTCATCCATAGACGTCGAGCCGCCCTTCGGTCAGGATCATGCGGCGCGCATCGACCTGATCCATCAAACCGAAATCATGGGTGGCGATGACGACCGCGGTGCCGAGCCTGTTCAATTCCATGAAGAGGTTGAGCAGGCGCTTTGCCATTGGCGGATCAACGTTACCGGTCGGCTCATCGGCGAGGAGTATTTCGGGCTGGTCCATCAGCGCGCGGGCAATCGCGGCACGCTGTTTTTCACCGCCGGACAGAATAGGCGGCAAGACGTTGATACGCTCGCCCAGTCCGACCCATTTCAACAGCTCGATCACATCATTGCGATAGGCACTTTCCTCCTTGCCGCGCACGCGCAACGGCAGCGCGACATTCTCGTAAGTGGTGAGGTGGTCCAAAAGACGGAAGTCCTGAAAGACGATGCCGACGCGGCGGCGCAGCAGAGGGAGTTCGCTACGGGGTATGCGCGACACATCGCGGCTGAACATGCGTATGTGTCCCCGTGTCGGCTGCAGCGACATCAGCAGCAGGCGTAAAAGGGTGGTTTTGCCCGCGCCAGACGGGCCTGTCAGAAACTGGAACGATCCTTTGGGAATATTGAAGGTCATGTCCCTTAAGATTTCAGGGCCCATGCCGTATCTTAACCCGACATTTTCGAAATGGATCAACGAACTTCCAGTCTTTTGCTTTCGTGGTGTGCGATTCGCATCAATATCACAGCTTTTTATATCCAACCTACGGCGTGTGGGTGGCTTGAGGAATGATCTTTGCGAAGCATTAACCAATTAAATTTACGACTGGTCAGGCTTTCATTCAATGCCCAGTTTTATGGGGCCGAAAACCTGACCGAGGGAACTTCATGGCTATGTTCCGTTCATCTCGCCGGCAAGCGGCATTCGATTTGGACCTTTTGATGCCGGAGCCGCCGCCGCGCCAAAGAGCGCGCCCACGTTCCAACACGGACATCTTAGATGCCGAGTTTGTCACGATAAAGGAAACGCCTGCACGAGACTACGGAAATGACAACCGTCGCGCTGCTTCCCACGGGAGTGTGCCGCCCTCATTTACAGCGCTGGATGCTTTGCGTTTCACGATCGAACGGATCGACAGAAAATTATCAGGTCTCTCCGTCGATGGCTACTCTGCCATCGTCGCCGCTGCTGTGGTGGGAGTTTTCTTTCTGTCCGGCGGTTTTGCGATGATCCTTCACAAAAATGAAGCCGTTGCGGCTGTCGTCGAGCCACTTGATATCAGCCACATCACCATCACCCCACAGGATGCAGGGGGTATGGAGGTGCTTGTCATAAACGGGATCGTTGAAAACAAAAGCGGCACGGTACAGGACATACCGGCGATCCGCGCCGATCTTTTCGTGGCCAAGGGTGAGAAGGTCGCAAGCATGCTGATCGAACCGCCGGTACTTGAAATCAAAGCAGGCGCCAGTCAGGGCTTTACGGCAAAGCTGCGCCACCCCGGTGGAAAAACACCCAAAATTACGCTTTCTTTCGCACAAACGGGTGCTTCCGAGCGTTGATTATGCTACCCGACGCCCTTCTTACTATTTCGGCTGTCCGTATCCCAATGATACTGCGCACCGGATAAGCGCAGGAGAAGACATGCCCGTCGTCCGTGGAAAAAATATCGAGCCGCTTTACACTGCCGAGCAGATTGCGGAGCGTAACCGTGATATGGCCAAGCTTATCGCAACGGGCCCCACCAATGATCTATTGGTGATCGCTGTTCTCAAGGGCTCTTTCATTTTCGCGGCCGACCTGATCCGAGCCTTGCATGATAGCGGTTTGGCACCCGAAGTCGAGTTCATCACGCTTTCGAGCTACGGTACGGGCATGGTTTCGCAGGGTGTGCGTATCGTCAAAGACATCGACAGCGATGTGAAAGATCGCGATGTTCTGTTGATCGATGATATTCTCGAATCCGGCCGCACTTTGCTCTTTGCCAAGGAACTGCTTTATGAGCGCGGGGCGCGCAATGTCTCGATTGCCGTGCTGCTGGACAAGAAAGTCAAGCGAAAGGAAAAGCTCGAGGCTGACTATGTCGGCTTCGAATGCCCCGATTATTTCGTTGTCGGATACGGAATGGATGTGGCCTACGCCTTCCGCGAACTGCCATTCGTCGGCGTCGTTACCGGTGATGCCGAGTAAGATAAACTGCTCCGTTTTGCAACGCTTGGTGGCCGACACCAGCATGGATTGTTAACCATGCCATTCAGATGGCCACTTTCATTTACCTCTTGCAAAGGGAAATGACCGAGTTTGAGCTCGCTGGAATGAATACCAGGAGCGATGGAAAATGGCAAAAATACTGATTACTGAAGACGAGGATGCATTGCGGTCTTTCGTGGCCCGCGCGCTGCGTCTGGACGGACACGAGACATTTGAAGCCGCTGATGGTGAACAAGGCTTCGAAAAATTGAGCGAAGGCAAGTTCGACCTTCTGCTATCCGATATCCGCATGCCGGTCATGGATGGCATTGAGTTGGCGCACCGCGCCGCATCACAATTCCCAAATCTGAAAATCCTTTTGATGACGGGTTATGCCGAGCAGCGCGAACGCGCAGATGACCTGATGGAGAAAATCATCGACGTCATTCCGAAGCCCTTCGCGCTCCCTGATATTCGCAAGGCAGTTGCACGCGCCCTGGCAGCCGTTCCGGCTTAAATCTCACAAATAGAACGACATAAGGGCGGTTCAACCGCCCTTATCGGTGCGAATGACATCACTGGATGTCCAAGAGGCGTTCCAGGTATCGGCGCTCGACTTCACCTGGCGGGTTATTGCCCAGCTTCTCGCGAATGGCCTCCAGAATCTCACGGGCCCGTTGGACATCAATTTCATCGGGAACGCGGACCTGGTTATCACCGAAGTCCGGCCCGTTGCTTTCACGCGGACGACCGAGCGGATCCCGCCCGTTCTGGCCGCCTTGACCCATCATTCCTTCCTGTCCCTGGCCGGGTTGCTGACCCTGTTGACGCATCGCCTGCATCATCTGGCCCATCATGTCCTGAGCGCCTTGGCGTAAGGCGTTCAGCGCATTACCCTGTCCCTCGACGGCCTGCTCGCCCTGGCTGTCGCCCAGAGCCTGACCCGCGCCCTTCATGTCTTGCTCAGCCTTGCCAAAGTTCTGGCCTGGCTCCATGCCAAGGTCGCGCAGACCCTTTTGCAACTCGCCCAGTTGCTTTCCAAGTCCATCCTGCTGCTGACGCAGGTTTTTCAACGCCTCGCGAAGCTGTTCGGCGGTCATCTGATCTGTCGGGTTTTGGCCCTGTTGCTGTTGGCCCTGCTGATTGGGTGGCTGCTGGCCGTTTTCACCCATTTGCGGATCGGCGCCCTGTTCATCCTGAGGCTGATCGCCGCGTTGAATGCGGTCGCGAAGGGCTTGGTCCAGCTTGAAGGTTTCATCCATCAGCTTTTGCTGTTGCTGCATGATCTCGCCCAGCTTGTCGATCTGCTGACGTAACTGGCTGTTTTGCTGCTGCTGTTGGCCCTGTTGTCCGCGTTGCGGACGGCCAGCCTGGAGGTTGTTCATCATGCGCTGCATCTGGGAGAGCATTTCCTGTGCCGCGTCACGGTTCCCGGAGCGCGCCAGATTTTCGATCTGGTTCATCATATTTTCCAGATCACGCTGGCGCAGCACATTTTGTGCCTGCTGGTTCATGTTGGCCTGCGGCGCATTTTGCATGCGCTGCGCAAGTTCACTCATGAACTCCTTCATCGCTTCGCGAAGCTCCTGCATCAGCTTGGCGATTTCCTCATCGCCTGCTTTGCGATCAATAGCCTCCGATAGCGCCTTCTGTGCGTCACGAAGCCTTTGTTCGGCCTGCGAGAGATCACCGTCTTCGATACCAAGTGCGACTTCCCACAGATAATCCGACGTGTTTTTCAACATCTCTTCGTTGCGGGCGAGCTTCATGCGCGTCTGCGCCGATTGCAGCAGAAGATAATGGGTGGTGTTGGGAATGGTTTCGTCAGGTCGCATGCCAACGGCTTCATTGAAAGCGATGGCTTTCGGCATCTGGCGCGTGTCGAGCGAAAAGATTTGTCGCTGTTCAACAATCGAGGCGGCGAGTGGCTCTGAAAAGTTCCGGCCCGGCAGAATCATCTCCTGCGTAGGGCTACGGCCGGTCTGACCCATACCATCGGTTGCCACAAGTGTGATCCGAACCTTTTTTCCAGCCATCGGATGTTCTGTCAGATTGCGGCTGGTGACGCCTTTCATCTCACGTGGATTTTGTCGTGGCAGGTCCAGTTTGAATTCCGGCGGTGGATAAAGCGGTTTGGCGTCCGCCGCGAGGCCGACCGGCTCGATCACCGCATGGGCTTCGCGAACGCCATAGTCGTCCTTGGCTGTAAAACCGATTTCCAATGCCCCGTTCACGGCGCGGCGCGGCATGTTGTCGAAAGCGATGGTCGGGGCTTTATCCTGGATGACGTTGAACTGCCATTGCTGGCCATTGGCCTCCACCGTGCCGCTTTCCGATATATCCATGGCGAACGTGCGCGGCGCACGCCGTGCATCGACCGCTTCCTGTTGCGTCGCGGCAACGGTCTGCGTCCCGGTCTTCTCGTCACCTTCCGGTGCGAGCGTCTTCATCTCTCCGCCAATGTCAGGCTCAAAGGTTACGGTCTCGTCGCCCTCTCCGCCGGTCATTCGAATGGTCAGTTTGGAGGCTTGCGGCATGGAAATCGCGTTCGTCGCGGTCGCATTCGTACCAGTCAGGAAAATGGGTGCGCGGCCAGTATAGGAGGGTGGGGTCACCCATGCATCGAGCCGAATATCGGGGTTGGCCGGTCCACTTTCGGGGCGATTGCGAAACGCATCGGTGATGTCGCCAGCACCATTGGAAAATGAAAAGCCGAAAGCGGCAACCAGGATCAGGGCGGGAATGGCACGCAGCGCCATCGTGTCATGGCGCGCAATGTCTGGCTGTGGAAGTCCTGCGTCCAGGGCCGCTATACGTTGCGCCATTCGCAACTGGTGTTCTTTCCAAAGCGCACGCGCAAACGGAGTTTCGAAGGCCGGCTCGTCGTCCTGCACGCCAACCGGTTGGTGAGGCAAGCCATTGCGCGCCTCCAGCAGGCGCGAGGCCTCTTCTTTCGTCGGCCATTTCAGGCGCGCAATCGGCAGAATCGAGGTGATGAATGCAAAGATGACAACAAAGACGACGACCCAGCGCACCATGTCCGGCATGTGCCGATAAAGGCCGAACCAGCCGAGGGCTATGAACAGCGCGGCGATGGAGAGTGGAACGAGGGTCTTGGGCACCAGACGTTCCGCCACGATGACCAGTTTTGCGAAAAGCCGTTTCGACGCAACGCGGCGTGCAAGGTCAGGCCGGCTTTCAAAACCGCCTTTTCCGCTCTGTTTCGATGTGGTCATCAATCCGTTCTCCCGGTTCTGGCCACCCGATTTCACCACGTTTCAAATGGCAAAACAAATCCGTGCAACGATAGTGAAGATAACACTCTTTATGGCGAAGACGAGGGGAAGGGAGCGCTAACTCCTGTTTTTCGGGTTCATTCGCTCAATTGTGATCACGCAAGCCAAGCTGGCACAGAATCGAGTGCGATCAATTCCTCGTATGTGCTGCGTGGGCGGATGACATGAAATTCTGTGCCCTTTACCAGCACTTCAGGGACCAGAAGCCTTGAATTGTATGTTCCGGCCTGCACCGCACCATAGGCACCTGCGGAACTGACGGCAATCAAGTCGCCGGGTTCAGGTGCTGCCATCTCGCGGTCTAGCGCCAGATAATCGCCTGTTTCGCAGACGGGTCCGACGATATCTGCCTTGATCCGAGGCGCATCTGGCACAGGCTGAACGACGGGCCGGATGCCGTGATAGGCTTCATAAAGGGTTGGGCGAATGAGGTCATTCATCGCACCATCGACGATCACGAATGTCTTTTCACCGCCGTCCTTCACATAGATGACCTCCGTCACCAGAATGCCCGCATTGCCGACGATCAGACGACCAGGCTCGGTAATGATCTTGCAGTCCAGACTCTTGAGTTCGTTCTTGACGATATAGGCATAGGCATCCGGTAGCGGGGGCGGATTGTTGTCTTCGCGGTAGGGAATGCCCAAACCGCCGCCGATATCAACGTGGCTGATCGTATGGCCATCGCCGCGAAGCGATTCCACTAGCGTACGCAGCAGGCGGAATGCAGATTCGAATGGCTGCAATTCGGTGATCTGGCTGCCGATATGCATGTCGATGCCGCTGACGACGATGCCCGGTAAGGTGGCCGCATGGGCATAGACGGCGCGCGCGCGCTCATAGGGAATGCCGAACTTGTTTTCTTTTTTGCCCGTCGAAATCTTGGCATGGGTCCCCGCGTCGACGTCGGGATTGATGCGAAAGGAGACATGCGCCTTTCTGCCAGCCTTGAGGGCCCGCAAGTTCAGGACTTCCAGCTCGGGTTCGGATTCGATGTTGAAGCAATAGATGCCCGCCTCAAGCGCCAGATCGATTTCCGCGACGGTCTTCCCAACGCCAGAAAACATGATGCGGTTGGCCGGAATGCCGGCTGCCAGTGCGCGGCGCAGTTCACCACCCGACACGACATCGACACCAGCGCCGAGCTTTGCCAGGGTTTTCAAGACGGCCTGATTGGAATTTGCCTTCATTGCATAGCAAACCATCGCATCGACATCGGCAAAAGCCTCGGAAAACACCTTGTAGTGCCGTTCCAGCGTCGCCGTGGAATAGACATAGAATGGCGTACCGACGACCTTGGCGATTTCAGGCACGGGGACGTTTTCGGCGTGAAGCACGCCGTCGATGTAGTGAAAATGGTTCACGTCGCTGGACCTTAAAGGAGCTTATCGAGAATAAATGGCCGTTCGGGTGTTGGCTGTACCTTCCCCTCTGTCGAGCGCAGATTACGCTGTTCTTTCGGCGTGCTCGGCGGATCAATATCGCCTTTGCGGCCGCATCCGGAAACAGCAAGGCCGACAGCAAGCGTGACGACGACGGGAACGATGAAATTGCGCAAGGTTTTTGAAAGCATGGGCCTGTCCAAAGGAAATCTCTGCATTCCTGATAGCGAAAAACAGGGCGCTTGTGCACCCTGTTTCTTGTGATGCCGACGTAACGTCGGATTGATCAGTTTTTCGCCCGCCACCAGGCGATCTGTTTGCGCACTTCCGACGGCGCCGTTCCGCCGAAGCTGGTTCGACTTGCGACCGATGCCTCTACGGACAGAACGTCGAAAATGCCCGCTGTTATCGCCGGATTGATCGACTGCAGTTCCTCCAGCGAAAGATCACTCAGGTCGCAGCCTTTCTGTTCAGCGAGCGCAACGGCGTGACCCGTGACATGGTGGGCATCACGGAAGGGCAGGCCTGCTTCACGCACCAGCCAATCGGCCAGATCTGTGGCCGTCGAATAACCGGACCCGGCAGCTTCACGCATCTTATCGGCGCGTACGTCCAGATCACGCACCATGCCCGTCATGGCGGCGATCGCGAGTTCCAGGCTTTCGGCGGAATCGAAGACCTGTTCCTTGTCTTCCTGCATATCCTTGGAGTAGGCGAGCGGCAGACCCTTCATGATGGTGAGAAGGGCAATCAGCGAACCATTGATCCGGCCCGTCTTGGCGCGCACCAGTTCCGCGGCATCCGGGTTTTTCTTCTGCGGCATGATGGAGGAGCCGGTTGAAAAAGCATCGGACAGGCGGATGAAGCCGAACTGCGGCGTCGACCAGATGACGATTTCTTCAGCCAGACGTGAAAGATGCGTCGCGCAGATCGACGCGATCGACAGGAATTCCAGCGCAAAATCGCGGTCGGATACCGTGTCGATGGAATTGCGTGTGGGCTCGCGAAAACCCAACGCCTTCGCTGTCATGTGGCGATCGATCGGATAGCCCGTGCCAGCGAGAGCTGCTGCACCAATCGGGCTTTCGTCCATATGTTCGATGGCGTGGCGAACGCGGGCGCGGTCACGACCGATCATTTCGACATAGGCCATGCAATGATGGCCGAAGGTGACGGGCTGGGCCGTTTGCAGATGAGTGAAGCCCGGCATGACCGTATCAGCGTGTTCTTCGGCGCGGTCGAGAAAGGCTGTGATCAGAGCCGTCAGCATAGCCTCGGTTTTCTGCAGTTCTTCCTTCACCCAAAGGCGAAAGTCGAGAGCCACCTGATCGTTGCGCGAACGCGCCGTGTGAAGACGTCCGGCCGCTGGACCAATAAGGTCGGCCAGGCGCGCCTCGATGTTCATGTGGATGTCCTCAAGCTTGCGGGAGAACTGAAACGATCCGGCTTCGATCTCTGACTGAATCGTGTTCAGGCCGTGAATGATCTTGTCTTTATCTTCTCCGGAAATAATGCCCTTTGCAGCCAGCATGGTGGCATGCGCTATTGAGCCGCGGATGTCCTGCGCATAAAGCTTCTTGTCGAAGCCGATGGACGCATTTATCTCTTCCATGATGGCGGAGGGACCGGAAGCAAAACGTCCGCCCCACATCTGGTTGGAGGATTTCTGTTCGGTGCCATCAGCCATGTTTTGCCTGCCCTGGAGTATTCAATGACAGAAAAAAGGCCTTTCAGGCTCCCTTCCGCCAAACTTGTTGCAATTGCTGCCGTTGCCGGCATCGTCTGCGGCGCGGGCGTGATGATGTTCAGGCTTATTGGGTCTGAAGGTCAGGTTCAAGGGCAAGTCGCAGCGCAATCGGGTTTATGTGAGGGTGCGGCAAAGCGGATCGCGTCTTTGAAACCGTTTTTGAAGGGTCAGGTCGCGGCCATGTCGGCTGCCGAGCGCCCGCGTGTCATCCCCTTGTCCTTCAAGGGGCCTGATGGTGCGGCGATGACGGAAGGCGACCTCAAAGGCAAGACGGTTCTTCTCAACCTGTGGGCCACATGGTGCGTGCCGTGTCGGGAAGAAATGCCCGCGCTCAACGCGCTCGAAAAGGAAAAAGGTGCCGGCAATTTCGAGGTTGTGACGATCAACATCGATGCGGGTGAGGATGAAAAGCCCAAGGCCTTCATGAGTGAATACGGCATCGATTCCCTCAAGCTGTATCGCGACAGTTCGATGGGCGTCTTCAACGCGTTGAAAAAGGAAGGCCTCGCATTCGGCCTTCCCGCAACCTTGCTCATCGATGATCAGGGTTGCTTGCTTGGGTCCATGAACGGTCCGGCAGCGTGGGACAGTGAGGATGCCAAGGCTCTGGCGGAATTTGCCAAGGCAAAATGACGTTTTGACGTTTACCGCGTCGGGACTGGTGTCTCGCCACGGTAATCGTAGAAACCGCGACCGGACTTGCGGCCAAGCCAACCGGCTTCGACATATTTCACGAGAAGCGGGCAGGGGCGATATTTGCTGTCGGCCAAGCCATCATGCAGCACCTGCATGATCGACAGACACGTGTCGAGGCCGATAAAGTCCGCCAGTTGCAGCGGCCCCATTGGGTGGTTTGCGCCGAGCTTCATGGCGGTATCGATGGCTTCAACTGAACCTACGCCTTCGTAAAGCGTGTAGATCGCTTCGTTGATCATCGGTAAAAGAATGCGGTTTACGATGAAAGCCGGGAAATCTTCGGCAACGGTGATCGCCTTGTCCAGCGAGCGCACGAAATTCTTGGCGGTCTCGAACGTCTGCTCGCCGGTCGCGATGCCGCGCACGAGCTCAACCAGCTTCATCACCGGAACCGGATTCATGAAGTGGATGCCCATGAACTGTTCCGGACGGTCGGTGGCAGATGCAAGGCGGGTGATGGATAGCGAGGATGTGTTTGTTGCCAGAAGCGCTTCGGGCTTCAGAACAGGGCAAATCTGCGCATAGATCTTGCGCTTGGTTTCTTCGTGCTCGGTGGCGGCTTCGATGACGAGGTCCATCGCTGCGAGGTCGTTGACGTCTGAGGAGCCACCGATCAATGAGAGTGCCGTCTTTCGCTCTTCATCCTGCATCTTGCCATTGCTGACCTGGCGGGCCAGGTTGCCGTTTATGGTGGCAAGGCCGGCTTCGATACGATCCTTGGCCAGATCGTAGATGTGCACCTTGTAACCAGCCAGCGCCGAAACATGCGCGATGCCGCATCCCATCTGACCGGCGCCAATAATACCGACATTCTTGATAGGGGCGGCCATAATGTGGTTCTCCTGTAGGGCATGTTTTGAGCGCTCAGGCTCTGTATTGATGTTACGCATATTGTCGAAAAACAAAAGCGGCGCGTTTGAAAAACGCGCCGCTTCCAAGTTGAGAAAGGATCACAGTGCTTTTTCAAGCTCTGGCAGAGCATCGAAAAGGTCAGCCACGAGGCCATAATCGGCAACCTGAAAGATCGGCGCTTCCTCGTCCTTGTTGATGGCGACGATGACCTTGCTATCCTTCATTCCAGCCAAGTGCTGGATGGCACCGGAAATTCCAGCCGCGATGTAGAGCTGAGGTGCGACGACCTTTCCAGTCTGACCAACCTGCCAGTCGTTCGGTGCGTAACCTGCATCGACGGCAGCACGCGAAGCGCCAACGGCTGCACCCAGCTTGTCTGCCACGGGCAGCAGAACTTCCTTGAACTTTTCAGACGAACCAAGCGCACGGCCACCTGAGATGATAATCTTTGCCGATGTCAGTTCCGGACGGTCGGATGATGCCAACGCGTCCGATACGAAGTTGGACACGCCGGGGTTTTCAGCAGCGGAAACAGCTTCGACAGACGCGGAGCCCCCAGCTTCTGCCGGTGCAAAGGTCGATGTGCGAACGGTGATGACCTTTTTCGCGTCGCTGGCCTGAACCGTCTGAATGGCGTTGCCGGCATAAATTGGACGCTTGAAGGTATCAGGGGAAATCACCTCCACGATTTCGGAAACCTGAGCGACATCCAGGAAAGCGGCCACGCGTGGCAGAACGTTCTTGGCCGATGCCGTGGCAGGCGCGATGATGACATCGTAGGACTGGGCAAGCGAAACGATCAGCGCTGCGAGTGGCTCGGCAAGCTGGTTGGCATAGGACGCATCGTCGGCAAACAGGACTTTTGAGACACCGGAAAGCTTCGCTGCCTCATCGGCAGCGGCCTTTGCGTTGGAGCCGGCGACGAGAACGGTGACGTCGCCACCGATCTGGGTTGCCGCCGTCAGCGTCTTTGCCGTCTGGTCTGAAAGGGTTGCGTTGTCGTGTTCTGCCAGAAGAAGAGTGGCCATGGTAATATCTCCCTTTCGCGTTTCTTAGATGACGCCGTCAGCTTTGAGCTTCGATACGAGTTCGGCAACGGAGCCGACCTTGATACCTGCCTTGCGACCCGCGGGTTCCTCGGTCTTCAAGACCTTGAGGCGCGGCGCGGTATCGACGCCGAAATCGGCAGGCGTCTTCTTATCAAGGGGCTTTTTCTTGGCCTTCATGATGTTGGGCAAGGATGCGTAGCGGGGTTCGTTGAGACGCAGGTCGGTGGTGACGACTGCGGGAAGCTTCAGTTCCACCGTCTGCAAACCACCATCGACTTCGCGCGTCACGGCGACCTTGCCATCCGAAGGTTCGACCTTGGAAGCGAACGTGCCCTGGCCCCAGCCAAGAAGCGCTGCCAGCATCTGGCCGGTCTGGTTGCTGTCGTCATCGATCGCCTGCTTGCCGACGATCACCAGGCCCGGAGCTTCCGCTTCGACGACACCCTTGAGAAGCTTTGCGACAGCCAGAGGCTCGACGGCTTCGTCTGTCTCGATCAGGATGGCGCGATCGGCACCCATGGCCAATGCCGTGCGCAGTGTTTCTTCCGCCTTGGCGGGTCCGATGGAAACGACGATAACCTCTTCGGCCTTGCCCGCCTCCCTCAAACGAAGGGCTTCCTCGACGGAAATTTCGTCAAACGGGTTCATCGACATTTTGACGTTGGCAAGCTCGACGCCTGAGCCATCCGCCTTGACGCGGATCTTGACGTTGTAGTCCACAACACGCTTCACTGGCACAAGGATTTTCATCGATAACCTTCCTTCAACTCCTGACCCTAAAGCGAAACGCTGAACGGTCCTCCTGATAATCAAGTTGCGACATGGATACGCATTTTTCCGGTAACTTCAACGGAGCAATGCTCATGATCGCATGCGCTTCGGGGATATCTTACGTTAACGTGAACGTAAATATCAATCCTTGTTGCAATCTTCACCTGATACCTTCGAAAGGTCGTTCCGTTTGCGACACGGCAGTCTGCGGCCCTTGATTTTTATATTGGACCGCGCGGGGTGTGACGATGGTGCGATCAAACAGCGGGACGCCGGGCCTTCTGAGGACTAGCACCAGAACAACGCCCGCAATGATGCCGCCCACATGCGCACCCCACGACACACGATCCTGCATGCCGAACAGGAACATGAAGAATTGCTGTCCAATCCATAATGCCAGCGGAATGAAAGCGGGCAGGGGAATGGGAATGCGCATGAAGACCAGGATCCACACGCGGACTTTCGGGTGCAGCAGAAGATATGCGGCCACGACACCTGAGACCGCACCCGACGCGCCGATCAGCGGACCCTGTGAAGACGGCGCGACAACTCCGTGAAACAGCGCGCCGGCTGCCGCGCAGGCAAAGTAGAACAACAAAAAGCGCAGATGGCCGAACGCATCTTCCACATTATCTCCGAAAACCCACAGAAACAGCATGTTAGAGGCGAGATGCCAAAAGCCCAGATGCATGAAGGCGTAGCTGAAGACCGTCATCTGATCAGGGATGAACTGAAGTGCTGGATCGAGCTGGGCATAATCGAACACGACCGCGGGAATGAAACCGAGACCGAGAATGGCGGCATCCCCCGCCTCGCTGCTGAAGAGAACGCCCACCAGCAACCAGACGAGAATGTTGACCGCTATCAGCGACACGGTGACATATTGCAGTTTGATGTGCTTGAGCGAATTCGCATCGTGCAGGGGAATGAACATGCGAAAACGCCCTTGCTGCAGATTAGCGGTTCTGCCCTGGAACCCACAAGATGTCAGGCGCATCCGAATTCGTCGCGTCGTTGGCAAACCGTGCCGCCACGAATAGGAAGTCTGAGAGCCGATTGATATATTTCAACGCGGCACTGCTAACGGTCTCGCCTTCCATCTTTGACAGTTCGACCATCTGGCGCTCCGCGCGCCGCGATATGGTCCGGGCAAGGTGCAGATAGGCAGCAGCCGGTGTGCCGCCGGGAATAACGAATGATTTCAGGGGCGTGAGATCGGCGTTCAGCGCGTCGATTTCGTTTTCAAGGCGCGTCACCTGTGCATCCACAATCCTCAGGGGTTCGTAGGACAGGACTTCGCCTGTGTGCGGCGTTGCCAGATCAGCGCCCAGATCGAACAGATCGTTTTGGGCACGAAACAACATGGTATCGAGTTCTGTCAGGCCTGATGTGTGAAGGCGCGCAACACCGATGGCGGAATTGGTTTCATCAACTGTGCCGTAACTTTCAACGCGCAGATCGTGTTTCACCCGTCTCGGTCCAGAAACGAGGGCGGTCGTGCCGTCGTCGCCAGTGCGGGTATAAATCTTGTTCAGCTTGACCATTGTATGCCTTTAAAACTCCTAGCGTCCGCCGCCCGTCAGCCACAGCACAAACATAATGAGGATGATCGCTATGGCCTGTAAAAGAAGACGCAACTGCATCAGCTTGTTGGATTTGTTTCCATCCGTGCCTTTGAGCATGTTGAAGAGCCCGCGTATCAGCACGAGCACCACCAGCCCCATCACGATGACCGCAAGAACCGTTGCGAAACTGGACATGCTCTAACCCTCCCGAAAATGCCGCGTATCTTTGTGTGCGTTGTAGCTGATCGGATCGTGTCTGCGCTAGTCGAACTTGCGCAACAAACGGTAAAACAATCCACTCGGCAAAAGCCGCTTTAAAATCATGGCCTGCCTGGCAGGGGTGGTGACAAGGTAGTGCGGTTTCGGGTGTGGCGCCGTCAAGGCGTGCTTGAGTTCTGCATAGACGGCATCCGGACCCAGCTTGTGCTTGTTTGCCGGTCCGCCGCCCTCCAGCCTGGCAAGTTGTCGCTTGTAGTCCTGCGCGTGTGCGGAGTTTTCGAGGTCAATATTGCCTTTGATATGAGCCAGAGCGGTTGCCGTAAATTTCGAGGCAATGGGGCCGGGCTCGATCAGGCTGACATGAATGCCGCTGCCCTGCAGTTCCATACGCAAGGTGATCCCCAAACCCTCCAGCGCAAATTTCGATGCCGTATAGGCACCCCGGTATCGGTAGGGCACGAGACCGAGAATGGACGAGCAATGAACGATACGCCCATGCCCACGCTGGCGCATGAAGGGAATGACGCGGCAAGTGAGATCGTGCCAGCCAAATACGTTGGTTTCGAATTGCTGGCGCAACACACCAACCGAGAGGTCTTCGACGGCGCCGGGTTGACCATATGCGCCATTGTTGAACAGGGCATCGATCCGACCGCCGGTTCTGGCGGCAACCGCATCCACCAAAGCGGCGATCGTGTCCGGCTTGGTGTAGTCCATCAATAATGTTTCGATGCCTTGCTGTTCCAGTGCCGGGACATCTTCGGCCCGCCGCACCGTTGCAAAGACCCGCCAACCATCCTGGTGAAGCGCACCGGCGCAATGCGCGCCAATACCAGACGAGCAGCCGGTGATAATGATGACCGGTTTTTCAAGCATGGAAAGTCTTTCCTAAGATCGGGCATCGTATAATGAGCACAGTCGAATTCGGTCGCGCGCAATTCTTCTTGGACGCTGTGGAACCTGGGCATGGTCTCACGCGCTGTACAAGCGGTACTCGGCTTCCCATATCTTGACGTGGGTTACAAATGAAATGTCGATTGAGGAGGTGACATGGTTGCCGCACTGGACATCGTCCGCAAAGTCGCCTTGGATGCCTATTTTCATTTTGCCGAAGATGATGGCTGGGCCATGGCCAGTCACGTGGCGCTGTCGATTTTGCTTGCCTTGTTTCCTTTTCTGATTTTCGGAACGGCGCTTGCCGGTTTCCTTGGTGCCGACCAATTTGCCGAAACGGCGGTCCATATCATTTTCGATACGTGGCCAGCCGCCATTGCAGCACCGCTCGCCGCCCAAGTGCAGCAGGTTCTGACCATTCCACGCGGTGGATTGTTGACGATTTCGGTTCTGGCTGCTGCCTACTTCGCATCCAACGGCGTCGAAGCCATCAGAATTTCCCTCAACCGGGCCTATCGGGTCAGCGAAACCCGCTGGTGGTATGTCACACGGCTGCTCAGCCTTTTTTACGTTATCATCGCGGTGACGATCTTTACCGTTATCAGCATCGTGCTCGTTGCCGTCCCTGTCGCTCTCTCCTTTGCGGAAACGCGCTTTCCCTTGCTCAAGGGCTTTCTGGAAACGGTCTCCAATCTCGGCCTCTACGGAACGATCATCGTTCTGGCGGTCGGACTTGCCGCTGCGCATCTTTGGCTACCCGCGGGACGCCGCCGGATATGGGACGTGCTTCCCGGTATCGTCCTCACTTTGCTCTTCTGGATCATTGGCGCTGCGATATTCGCCTACTACCTAGCGACCTTCGCCAATTATGCTGCGACCTATGCCGGTCTGGCATCCGTCATGATCGTCCTGGTTTTCCTCTATATGGTGGGCGTCATCTTCATGCTGGGCGCAGAGGTGAACGCAGCACTGATGAAGTACCGCATAAGGCACATCATCAAGGCGGGCATTCACAATGGCAGCCTGAGGGAAGCGCTAGATGCCGAGGAGGCCGCGGACATCTGAGGGCAAGATGCCGTCATCCCGCATAGCATTCAAGGACGGACTGCCTATGCTCTTCGAGAGTTTTCTTCTCTGGTCATCCAGTATGAGTCGATGGTGATGATATTCCGGCGCCGGCAATGTCAGCAATTCCTGCAGCACCCGGTGAACAGACGTCGCATGAAACAGGTCCATGCCACGAACGACGTGCGAAATATCTTGCAACGCGTCGTCCACAACGACCGAAAGGTGGTAGCTCGATGCGGCATCGGATCGCGAGAGGATCACATCGCCCCACGCCGCAGGGTCAGCAACGATAACAGTGTTCGAGCCGCGCCGCGTTTCGATCCACGAAAGCGGATGTCGAAGCCGTGCCATCGCCTTGTCCATGTCCAGACGCCAGGCATGTCTTGTGCCAGAGGACAGGAGGGCCGCAATGTCCTCCCTCGATCTCCGTTTGTCGAGCGGTGGGTACAGTGGGGCTGCATCGGGATCGCGCGGCCAGAGTTCCCCATTAGCTTCACGACTTTTCACATAAGCCTTTACGTCGCTGCGGCTCATGAACGAGGGATAGACCAGTTCCATCTCAACCAGTTTTTCCAGCGCCTCACGATACCCATCGAAATGCTCCGACTGTCTCCGAACAGGGGTCTCCCACGTCAGACCAAGCCATGTGAGATCTTCATAAATGCTTTGCTCCAGTTCAGGCGTGCAGCGCGTCCGGTCGATATCCTCGATGCGCAGCAAGAACCGTCCGCCATTTGCGTGCGCCATATCATGATTGAGGATGGCAGAAAGCGCATGGCCGAGATGAAGCCGCCCGTTGGGGCTTGGCGCGAAGCGAAAAACCGGCTTTTGACGTGAAAGCAAAGACATGGTTTCTTCTGCCATGGTTTCCGTTGCTTCGCCAAGACGAAGTCAGGGTCTTGGGGTGCGATGGTAAACATCATTCGAAATGTCGCTGATATCGAGGAGGGCTTAGCTGCCCTTGTGCGGATAGACGCTCGCCTCGCAGAGATTGCCCGTCAGGCAGGACCGCTGCCATTGCGGTTGAGTGAGCCGGGCTTTGCGGGGCTGGCCCACATCATTGTTTCCCAGGTCGTCTCGCGCGCCAGCGCCAACGCCATATGGCAGAGGATTGGTGACGCCGTTGGCGATGTCACGGCGCAAACCTATCTGGCGGTCGCGACGCCAGAGGTTCCGCAATTTGGCCTTTCGCGCGCCAAGGCCAGAACATTGCATCACGTAGCCGTGGCCATTGTCGAGGGAAGGCTGGACCTCGATGCCTTGAATACTCTCGATGAAGCCAAAGCTTTTGCCCAATTGATGACGCTGAAGGGCGTCGGTCCATGGACAGCGCAGGTCTATCTGATGTTTTGCTGCGGATATGCTGATATCTTTCCGCACGGAGATGTCGCTTTGCAGGCGGCTGTGGCGCGGGCTTTCCACATGCAGACCCGCCCGAGCGCGAAATCGCTGGGTGAAATCGCCTGCCAATGGGCGCCATGGCGATCCGTTGCGGCACGACTTTTCTGGTCTTACTATGCGTCCGTGACCCGTCGGGACGCCGTTCCAATCGCCTGAAATTAGCCTTTCTTTCAGCGCTTCATTTATGGGCTTCACAATCCTGTAACAACCGACCTAATATACAAGATGTAGATGCAGAATCGGTCAGGAGACGCCCTTGACGATTGCCGTTTCACCACAGGCCTTGCCCGCGCTCGTTTTGAACGCTGACTACCGGCCACTGAGTTATTATCCCTTGTCGTTGTGGTCCTGGCAGGACGCGATCAAGGCAGTGTTTCTTGACCGTGTGAACATCATCGCGGAATATGATCATGCGGTGTGTTCGCCCAGCTTCTCCATGAGACTGCCGAGTGTCGTCAGCCTCAAGACCTATGTGCAGCCCACACGAAATCCCGCCTTCACGCGCTTCAACGTGTTCTTGCGGGATAAATTCGAGTGCCAATATTGCGGCTCACACGATGATCTGACGTTCGATCACGTCATTCCGCGAGCCCATGGTGGTGAAACCACGTGGCTGAACGTCGTTGCGGCCTGCTCGCCGTGCAATTTGCGAAAAGGCAGCAAGCTGCCAAAAATTGCCGGCATGATCCCTCACCAGAAGCCCTTTCAGCCAACGGTGCAGGACCTGCACAACAACGGTCGCTCCTTTCCACCCAATTATCTGCACGAAAGCTGGATGGATTATCTCTATTGGGATACCGAGTTGCAGCCTTGATCGCTGGCTCAGGCTTGTCTTCGGCTGGCGCCGAAGAACGCGATGCCGGCTAACACGATGCTGGCAATCACGTTCCAGCCAGCGAACGACAATCCAAGAACCCGAAGCGCCGCATCATTGCACGATGGTGGTTTGATGGCGTTGAGGTCGCCCAGCAAACTTCCGGCATTGGTGGTGATGGATGGAGAGCCCGTGGCGCAGGTGACGGGACCTGGCCAGAAGCCCCATTCCACGCCGGAATGATAAATGCCGAGACCGGCACCAATCAGCATGGCAAGTCCCACAAGAATCAGTGCGGATCGCACGATCCAGACCGGCAATTTAAAAAGGCTGGCAGCAATGGCCAGGATTCCGACGGGAATGGCGTAATAATAGGGGTCACGCTGCAACAGGCAGAGCGCGCAAGGTGTATAGCCGCCGATGTGCTGGAAGCCGAGCGCCGAGCCCACGGTGAAAATCATGCCTGCCGTCACGAGGACGGCTGACGTGCGGCGGCTCTTCTCGGCGGAAACTGAACGTGCCATGATCTTTCCTTAACATTCGACGCGGGATTTCAAAGCACCTGATCAGGTGGAAAACAAGGCGGGAGGCAGCCTTTAAAACATGCCACGCAAAAGCCTCTAATCCAGTCTGGTCGCGCTTGCAAATCCTTCATTGGGGACCGACATATCTGTGACAAACAAAGTTTTGTGAAATTGAAATTTTACAAAAATCGGTTGACGTCATGCTGCCGGTTCGTATAGTCCGCCGCATACCAAGGAACAAGATTCCAGAGTTGCCCCTTTGGCGGAATTGGTAGACGCGCCTGACTCAAAATCAGGTTCCGCGAGGAGTGCTGGTTCGATTCCGGCAAGGGGCACCAAAAACATCATTGTAAATCAAATACATGATGCGTTTTCAATAGGTTAAACTTCCATCTGCTAAAGCGAACTGCTACAGCGAGGCATGGAAGACGTGACAATTTACCCTTGGTTGACCCTCAGAAATCGCACATATTATTTGCGCGCACCCGTGCCAGCGGACATCCGTAAGTCGCTCGGTAAAGATCAAATCTGGAAATCTTTGGGCACACAGGACCGGCGTCAGGCAGTCGAAAAGCTGCGGATAGAAAGCGCTGCGGTAAAAAAAATTTTCTACAATGAACGTCGGAGACAGGCAGGCCTCAACGAACCTCCGCTGGAAGAGTTGTCCGAAGCTCAGATCAAGATTGTTGGAGACATCTATTTCGCGCACCTACTGGACGAGGATGAAGAGCGGTGGTTGAGTGGCTTTGAAGGCGACGATTTCGACAGTGCAGCATCTGACCTAGTTGTTCAGTCCCGGCATTTGATGGATCGGATTTAGGATGAAACGATTTGGCTCGATTGTCCATCGTTTGCAGATGAACTCGTATGGCGTGA
>NZ_JACIDV010000016.1 GCF_014196515.1 Rhizobium skierniewicense
AGAGCCGTCTGTTCGGGAGCAGGTTTCTTCAACATGTCCCAATGAATCATAACCCCCCCGATGTGACCAGGGGTTTGTCAGCAGTCTGACCCGCCAGAGGCGGGTCTTTCACTGTGATCAACGGTTGATGAGAGATCAGGCCGAAACGTTGGCTTTCTCTTCCTGACGATCCGCATAGATGTAGAGAGGACGCGCGGCGCCGCTGACGACCTCGTCAGAGATGACAACCTCGCGAACACCTTCCAGCGTCGGCAACTCGAACATCGTATCGAGCAGGATCTTCTCCATGATCGAACGCAATCCACGAGCACCGGTCTTGCGGGTAATCGCCTTGCGGGCGATCTCCCGAAGAGCATCTCCCTGGAACGTCAGTTCCACGTCTTCCATCTCGAACAAACGCTGGTACTGCTTGATCAGCGCGTTCTTCGGCTCCGACAGAATCTGGATCAGCGCATCCTCATCGAGATCCTCGAGCGTTGCCAGAACGGGCAGACGACCGATGAATTCCGGGATAAGGCCGAACTTGACCAGATCTTCCGGCTCGAGTTCGCGCAGCACTTCTCCAACACGACGATCGTCTTCCGCCTTCACCGTCGCGCCAAACCCAATGGAGGTCTTTTCGCCACGGGCAGAAATGATCTTGTCGAGGCCAGCGAACGCACCGCCGCAGATGAACAGGATGTTGGTCGTATCCACCTGCAGGAACTCCTGCTGCGGATGCTTGCGTCCACCCTGTGGAGGAACGGAGGCAACCGTGCCTTCCATGATCTTCAGAAGCGCCTGCTGAACGCCCTCGCCCGACACGTCACGCGTAATCGACGGGTTGTCCGACTTGCGGGAAATCTTGTCCACTTCGTCGATGTAGACGATGCCGCGCTGGGCGCGTTCAACGTTGTAGTCGGCAGACTGGAGCAGCTTGAGAATGATGTTTTCAACATCTTCACCCACATAACCGGCTTCGGTCAGTGTTGTTGCGTCAGCCATGGTGAAGGGAACGTCGATGATGCGCGCGAGTGTCTGCGCCAGATAGGTCTTACCGCAACCGGTTGGACCTACGAGCATGATGTTCGACTTCGCCAGCTCGATTTCACCGTTCTTGGAGGCGTGAGCCAGGCGCTTGTAATGGTTGTGAACCGCCACAGACAGGATTTTCTTCGCCTGCTTCTGGCCGATAACATACTCATCGAGGATCTTGATGATGTCCTGCGGGGTGGGCACACCCTCGCGCGACTTCACCATCGATGTCTTGTTCTCCTCGCGGATGATATCCATGCACAATTCGACGCATTCATCGCAGATGAATACCGTCGGTCCGGCAATGAGTTTCCGGACTTCGTGCTGGCTCTTGCCGCAGAATGAACAATAGAGTGTATTCTTAGAGTCGCCGCCGTTGCTGCCGCTGACTTTGCTCATATCTCTTTCCTTCCAGCACGCCGCAGTTCCGCCAAGCGAAACGCGGTCAACTTACCGTCCGCCGACATGGCCGCTTCGCTCAAGCTTCCCTGTCCGCTTCGTTCCCGGGGGGTACTAACCGCCTCAGGTGAAACACCCGAAAGCGGCGGCAACGAATTCCCCTCTACAGCCAAGGCAAGGCATGCCTCGGCATTTATCTCGTTATCAGCGCCCATAGCCGAATCAGGCTTTTGTTGGACGGCCACAAGCTATGTCATAAAAATTCAACACGGCCTTAATATCTACTATTACCGCTTTATTTTCCCGTTTAAACCCCGAATGTGACTTCGATAGGTCGAATACGGTGCAACTCAGTGGCGGCCTAGCTGGCGACAGCGCCCTCAAGTTCCTGACGCGATGTCAGGATTTTGTCGATGACGCCCCAGTTCTTGGCCTCATCAGCATCCATGAAGTGGTCACGATCAAGCGTATTTTCAACTTCATCAAGCGTACGACCGGTGTGCTTCACATAGACGTCATTGAGGCGGCGTTTCATTTTGATGATGTCGCGTGCATGGCGCTCGATGTCGGATGCCTGCCCCTGGAAACCGCCAGATGGTTGATGAACCATGATACGGGCGTTCGGTGTGCAGAAGCGCATGCCCTTTTCACCGGCGGCCAGCAATAGCGACCCCATCGAAGCGGCCTGGCCGACGCAGAGCGTGGATACGGCGGGACGAATAAACTGCATCGTATCGTAAATCGCCATGCCGGCCGTCACCACACCGCCTGGAGAATTGATGTACAGCGCGATTTCCTTCTTCGGGTTTTCCGATTCGAGGAAAAGCAGCTGGGCGCAAACGAGCGACGCCATATGATCTTCCACCGGACCAGTCAGGAAGATGATCCGCTCTTTCAAAAGACGCGAGTAGATATCATAGGACCGTTCGCCGCGATTGGTCTGCTCAACGACCATTGGCACCAGAGCCATGGCGGTATCAACTGGATTTGTCATGTCCGTCCTTTGTCAACTCTTACCCGGAGCCGTTGGCATCCGGAATCAATTCTATTCGTCTACTCTCTACATAGAGTGTGATTGCCCGGTTCTTCAAGACTGAGGTGACGGATATCCTTAATGACGTCCCGGCAAAATCACGTGTCGCCTTACAGGGCTGCATGAAAAGGCACCATGGCTAATCCAGCTATAAGTGGCCTCATCAACCGTGAAACGCAATAGTGGTCAACCAACGGTTAAACCTTCGACAATAAAACAATCGTAGCCTCTCGTAACGTGAAGTAGAAACGACTTCTTAGTTTTTCATCGTGATAGTGTCGCCGAGCCGGATTTTTATCACCTGCGGGTGATTAAAGGATTTTTGCTGGGAAAGATTTCAAGATGGCAATGCGGCCGCGCGAAAAGCGGTGCGGTGGTGTCGTCGATAAGCCGTTCAGACAGATGGGATTTGATCAGTGTTAGACGCCAAGACGGGCATGCTCATTTGGTCTATGGAAAGCTTGACGCTTTCAGCCGTGTTGGCCGTACTGTGGTTGCACAACACCACGAAAAAGCATCACTTGTGTTTTGCTTCCGGCTTCGCGCTTGTCGGCATCGGCGCCATTCTGGTCGCGCTACGCGGATCCATCCCCGATTTCCTGTCCATCCAGATCGGTAACATTTCTGTGCTGGCGGCGTTCAGTTTTTGGCTGGCGGCTCTTCTGCTACTGGAGAACCGCCGCATCGAAGGCTGGATTGCCATCCCGGCGCTGACCTGGATCGCCTTCATGTTCGTTCCACCCGTGCGCGACACCATGGCAGCGCGGGTCATCCTCTATCATGCCTGCGCCGCCATAGGCTATTTCATGCTGGCTGGCGTTTTGCTGACATCGAAGGACTTCATTTCCAAAACCCGGAAAGTGCTGGCAGCAGCGCTCGTCATCCAGGCCTTCATGGGCGCAATCGCTGCCTCTCTTGTTATTCCCTATAATTACGCGACGGGCCAGATCGTGCCGCTGACGACCCCGGTTGCCATCGCAGGCGCGTTCGGCTTCGTCGTCTTGATGATGATCAGCGTTAAAATGTTCATGGAAGACGCGGAACGACGGCTGCACCGTCTTGCCATGACCGACCATCTGACCGGAACGCTGAACCGTCGTGGTTTGATGGAAGAGTTTAGGAGGCTGAAAACAGGGCTTGTCGGCACATCGAAACATCTGGGTTTCATCCTCTTCGATATCGACAACTTCAAAAAGATCAACGATGCCTACGGCCACCAATGTGGCGACGAGGTGCTGGTCAGGTTCTGTGGGCAGGCCTGCCAGATCGTGGAAGGCCAGGGCTTGTTGATCCGGATGGGTGGCGAGGAGTTCGGTTGCCTGGTCGAGACGGACGACCCCGCCAAGGTTGCAATCCTGGCAGAAGCCATCCGTATTCGGTTCAGCCGTCTGGAGATTGTCGCAGATGGCAAACCGTTTTCGGCAACGGTCAGCGCAGGGGTGTTTTGCCAGACTGCTGATGACGCGGTCCTCGACATCCTGCTGACGATGTCAGACCGCGCACTTTACGGCGCCAAGAAGGAAGGTCGCAACCGCACGGTGGTGCGTGACGGCTCCATCAACATTGTCGTGCCAGCCAATGACCGAGACGAGGACCCATGCGACAACAATGCCGATAGACAGGTGGCAGCCTTGACGCGCATATCGCATATCGCCAATCGATAGACCACGACTTGACCTTTGCACGCCCGGGATTCCATCATGCCGTACACAGGCAATAGAGGGTTCGTCATGCGCGTCAGGTTTTTCACAAGCCTTTTGATATCGTCCGCACTCATCACCGGTTCCGCTCAGGCGCAACAGGCATCGGACACGCTGGCGCCTGAACGGGCAACCGGTACAAAAGCAGCAACCCGTGTCGAAACGAAAGATTTCATGGTTGCGGCGGCCAATCCTCTTGCCTCGGAAGCGGGCCGGAAGGTCATCGCTGATGGCGGCAACGCCATCGACGCACTCGTTGCCGTGCAAACGGTTCTGGGCCTCGTCGAACCCCAGAGTTCCGGCCTGGGTGGCGGTGGCTTCCTTGTCTATTACGACGCAGCAGCCAAAAAGCTGACCACGTTCGACGGACGCGAAACTGCGCCGATGGAAGCGACACCGAAGCTCTTCCTCGATGAGAGCGGCCAGCCGCTGAAATTCATGGATGCCGTCATAGGTGGTCGTTCGGTCGGCACACCGGGAACGGTGCGCCTGCTCTCCGACGTCCATAAAAAATACGGAAAAACGCCGTGGGCAGAGCTTTTCAAACCGGCGGAAACGCTCGCCTCCCAAGGTTTCAAGGTCTCGCCACGCCTCGCATCGCTGATCGCGTCGGACGGTGAAAGGCTGAAAAAATACGACGGACCACGTGGCTATTTCTACGATGCCTCCGGCGCGTCGCTGAAGGCAGGCACCGTCCTGAAAAACCCAGCCTATGCACAAACGCTCAAAACCATTGCGACCAAGGGCGCGGATGCGTTTTACACCGGGCCGATTGCCGAGGCCATCGTCAAGACAGTGCGAGAGGCAGCTGGCAATCCCGGCGTGCTCTCAATGGCAGACCTTGCGAATTATCGGACCAAGGAGCGTGAGCCGGTCTGCGCCACATATCGCGCGCTGGATGTCTGCGGGATGGGCCCGCCCTCCTCTGGTGCAGTCGCCGTCGGCCAGATGCTGGGCACCCTCGAAAACTTCGACATCAAGGCGCTCGGACCGGAAAATGTCGAAAGCTGGCGCCTGATCGGCGACGCACAGCGGCTGGCCTTCGCAGACCGGGAACGCTACCTGGCAGACCCCGATTTCCTTCCACTTCCCACCAAGGGCTTGCTGACGAAGGACTATCTTGCGACGCGCGCATCGCTTTTGGATGGCGACAAGCCGCTTGGCGCCGACGAGGTCAAAGCGGGCGAACCGCAATGGGATCACGCAATGCTCTATGGCCGTGGCCCGACACTGGAGATGCCATCCACCAGTCATTTCGTGATCGTCGACCGCCAAGGCAATGTGGTGTCCATGACGACGACCATCGAAAGCGGTTTTGGGTCGCGGCTGATGACCAACGGCTTCCTTCTCAACAACGAGTTGACCGATTTTTCCTTCAAGACACATGATGGCGGGCTACCGGTCGCCAACCGGGTGGAGCCGGGAAAACGCCCGCGTTCCTCCATGGCACCGACAATCGTCATGAAGGACGGCAAGCCGCTTCTGGCCATCGGCTCGCCCGGCGGCAGTCAGATCATCGGCTACGTTGCGCAGGCGCTGATTGCCTATATCGACTGGGGCATGCCGGTGGAAAAGATCGTGGCGCAACCACACCTGATCAATCGCTTCGGCACCTATGATATCGAGGCGGGCACGGATGCTGAAAAGTTTGCAGAACCGCTGAAAGCCATGGGTTATGAGGTGAAGCCGGGCGAGATGAACTCAGGACTGCAAGCCATTGAGATCACAGGAAACGGACTTGTTGGCAGCGCCGATCCACGTCGTGAAGGTGTGGCTGTCGGCGAATAGAATCACTTCCGTGAGCGGTTGGTTTGCGATAGGGATCGGGCATGAAAAACGTGCCTGATTTCCTCCACATCGACACCGAGAAACGGTCTGTGTCGCTCAACGCTCGCAACCCCGCCTTTTATGGCAATCCCAACCTCGTTTATGAGGCGTTGCATGAGCACTGCCCAACCTTTTATTGGCAAGAGCAGAAGCAGTGGTTCTTTACCGGCTATGACCATGTGAACGCTTTGCTGCGCGACAGGCGCTTTGGACGACAAATCCTACATGTCGCGACCCGTGAAGAGATAGGTCTTCCCCAGCCCTTAGAGCACGTCAGGCATTTCGATGCGGCTGAGCGTCATTCGCTGCTGGAAATAGAACCGCCGGAGCACACGAGGCTCAGGACGTTGGTGAACCGCGCTTTCGTATCGCGCCATGTGGAAAAGATGAAGCCGGAGATCGAAGCACTCGCCAATGGTCTGATCGACCGCTTCGAGACGAAGGGCAAGACGGAGTTGCTGTCATCCTTTGCGGATATCATTCCCGTGACGATGATTGCGCGGATGATCGGCATTCCCGAAGAGATGGGTCCGCAGCTTCTGAAATGGTCGCACGCCTATGTCGGCATGTATATGTTCAAGCGAAGCCATGAGGATGAGCTGGCCGCAGATAGCGCCGCTCAGGAATTTTCCGAGTACGTCCGCAGCGTGATCGAAGAGCGCCGGGCCGAACCGAAGGACGATCTTCTGAGCCACATGATCCACACGGAGCATAAGGGGCAGTATCTTACCGATGACGAGCTGATTTCGACCACCATCGTTCTGCTGAACGCCGGGCACGAGGCAACCGTTCACCAGATTGGCAACTCCGTGCGCGTCATCCTCGAAAGCGGCCACGACCCTGGCCTGCTGTTTCAGGACGAGGCGTCGACCGAGAGAGTGGTTGAGGAAACGTTGCGCATCGGAGCCCCGGTGCACATCTTCCAACGCTGGGCGCTGGAGCGGGTCGAGATTGACGGGATCACGTTCAAACGTGGTGACAAAGTCAGCCTCATCCTCGCCGCTGCCAATCTCGATCCGCGCAAATTCAGCGAACCGCTGACCTTCAAGCCCGACCGTGCCGAAGCACCCAACCTGTCTTTTGGCGCAGGCATTCACTTCTGTATCGGCGCGCCGCTGGCAAGGCTGGAACTGAACATCGTGTTGCCACTGCTGTTCAAGCGACTGCCGGGTCTGCGCATATCAAAGCGGCCAACGGTGAAGGATGTGTATCATTTCCATGGGCTGGAGCGGCTGGATCTGGTTTGGTGATGATGAGCGTCACAACCTGACGACATAATCCTTGCGAGTCGTTTCAATCACTTCCCAGCTTCCTTTGAAGCCGGGTCTGAGGATCATGCGGTCGCCGGTTTTCAGGTGGATGGGCTCGGCACCGTCTTCGGTCAGAATGGAATGCCCTTCCAGAATGTTGAAATATTCCCACTCGTCATATTCAACGCGCCATTTCCCGGGCGTCGATTGCCAGATACCGGCGTAAAGGCCGCCGGTGGCTTCCTCGATATTCCAGGTGGTGAATTGAGGGTCGCCCGAGATCAGCCGGTCGGGTGCGGGAGCACCCGCCTCAGGCTGGACGTTTGCGAGGTCACCCTCGGGCTTGAAATTGAGACGAAGCGTCATGGGCGACCTTTCTTTTTGATCAAACCTTGGCGAGCGCTTGCTCAAGGTCTGCAATGATGTCTTTCACATCCTCGATACCGATGGACAGGCGCACGACATCGGGTCCGGCACCGGCTGCAGTTTGCTGTTCAGGGGTCAGTTGCGCATGTGTGGTGGATGCGGGGTGGATCACCAGAGACCGGGTGTCGCCGATATTGGCAAGATGCGAAAACAGTTGCAGCCCTTCGACCAGCGCCTTTCCGATATCGTAGCCGCCCTTCACGCCGAAAGTGAAAACGGAACCCGCGCCTTTTGGCGAGTAGCGCTGCTGGAGCGCATAGTTGTCACTGTCCTCCAGACCGGCATAGTTGACCCAACTCACCTTTGGATGCGCTCTCAGCCACTTGGCAACGGCAAGGGCGTTGTCGGAATGGCGCTGGACGCGCAGCGGTAGCGTTTCTATTCCGGTGAGAATGAGGAAGGCATTGAACGGCGCGATGGAGGGGCCGAGGTCCCGCAGACCCAACACACGGGTTGCGATGGCAAAAGCAAAATTGCCAAAGGTCTGATGCAGAACGACGCCGGAATATTCGGGTCTTGGCTGGGACAGCGCGGGATATTTATCGTTGGCCGACCAGTCGAACGTTCCGCCATCGACGATGATCCCACCCATGGAGTTTCCATGGCCGCCGAGAAATTTCGTCAGGGAGTGAACCACGATATCGGCACCATGCTCAATGGGGCGCAGCAAATAGGGGCTGGCCATGGTGTTGTCGACGATCAAGGGGAGACCATGCTTGTGGGCGATCTCCGCAATCGCGGCGATATCCACAAAGGTGCCACCGGGATTGGCGAGACTTTCGATGAAAATCGCCTTGGTGCGCTCATCGATCTGGCGTTCGAAACTTTCGGGATCGGCGGCATCCGCCCAGCGCACCTGCCAGCCAAATCCCTTGAAGGACTGGCCGAACTGGTTGATGGAGCCACCATAAAGCTGGCGTGCGGCGATGAAATTGTCACCCGATGTCAGCAGCGTGTGAAAAACGAGAAGCTGGGCGGCATGGCCGGACGCAACCGCAAGCGCGGCCGTGCCGCCTTCCAAGGCTGCCACCCGCTCTTCCAGAACCGCCTGCGTGGGGTTCATGATGCGGGTGTAGATGTTGCCGAATTCCTTCAGTCCGAACAAGGCAGCCGCGTGATCCGAATCGCGAAACGCGTAGGCGGTCGTCTGGTAAATCGGTGTGGCGCGCGCACCGGTGGTCGGGTCGGGTTCGGCACCGGCGTGAATGGCCAGCGTCGAAAAACCCGGATTGTTCTGTGACATATATCCCTCCAAATTACATTTGCCTGCTGTCAGGGCATGGGAAATCATACTGCGCCAGCAGCGAATGATAAGTGCGACTTATGCTAACTATCATGCGATATTGAGACGTGGATGCTCAATGGCGGGACAACGGTTCATCACAACGTCTATGCCGTAAGCCTCGGCCCTGGCGGCTGCGTCATCATGCCGGACAGAAAGCTGGCCCCAGATCACCTTTGGGCGTGGCGATAGCAAGATCACCTCGTCGACAATAGCAGGCAGGTTGTCTGCGGCGCGGAACACGTCGACCATGTCGATGGCCTCCGGAATATCCGCGAGCTTGGCATAAACCTTCTGGCCGAGGATTTCCTTGCCCTCCTGCCCCGGATTGACCGGAAACACAGCGTATCCTCTGGACAGCAGAAACTGCATGACACCATAGCTGGGTCTGGATGAGTTGGGCGACGCTCCCAGAACGGCAATGGTTTTAACGTCGGTCAAAATCCGACAGATTGTTTCATCGTCGTACGTTTCGTGGTTCATGGTCATCCTCCCAGACAAAACTGTGACGCCATTATCGGCGCGATGGGGCGTCGAAGAAAGCTTTTTCTCCAAGCTCTCTGTCTTCACGCGGCGGAACTTACCACGAATGATTGCGTCATCACCCCTCTTAATCCACAATTGTACATTGTTTGTGCAATCTTTGTTCGTCGTATTTTAGAAACTACTGATAGTTACATTAGTAAGATGCGTTTTTTCTGGTTTCGGGTTCAAACACCTTTAAAAGACTCATATAAACGTTTGAAACCAACCCGCCTGCACGCTGCGGTTTTTGATAGGCGGGCTTTGTGAAGCCGCTCGACATTGATCGAATGACTGAAATGCGTGTGATAATCGGGTCGAGCCGCTGAAAGATCGCCTTTGGTGAGTGCAATGGATCCACAGTCATACTAGAGCTTGTCGAGGTTGGGTCATCAGCGAGTCTCCCATGTCGATTGACGTGCTCCTATTGGTTTTGCTGGGCGCGCTCTTGCACGCCAGCTGGAATGCGCTGGTCAAATCCGGCACGGACAAGGGGCTGGACGCAACCCTGATTGCTGCGGGTGCCGCGGTGTGCTCCCTACCCTTTCTACCGTTCGTGCCATTTCCCGGTGTGGCCGCCCTGCCCTTCCTGCTGGTATCGGCGATCTTGCAATTCACCTATTTCCGTCTGGTCGCGGCAGCCTACACGGCAGGTGACATCGGTCTTGTCTACCCCATCATGCGCGGCGTTGCGCCATTGATCGTGGCAGCCAGCAGCAATCTGTTTCTGGGTGAAACGCTAAGCCCCGCCGCGCTTGGCGGGATCGCCATCATCTCTTCGGGAATATTGACATTGGCCTTCGAGGCACGCCACGGCGGAAGGCACGCCATTCTGCTGGCGCTCGCCAATTCGGTCGTCATCGCCGGCTACACCTTTGTTGACGGTGTCGGCGCCCGGCTCTCGGCAAGCTCCATCTCATACACCCTCTGGATGTCTCTGATGCCACCAATTCTGCTGTTGAGCTGGGCGCTGTATTCGCGCGGATGGGCTCCAGTGGCCCACCATGTTCGCCGCAACTGGTGGCGCGGAATGGCAGGCGGCGCAGGCTCGATCATTTCCTATGGGCTGGCGCTCTGGGCGATGACGAAAGCGCCGGTCGCCGTCGTTGCCGCTTTGCGGGAAACATCCATTCTTTTTGCGGTCGTGATTTCCATTGTCATTCTCAAGGAGAAGGCCAGCGTCTGGCGTTGTATCGCCGGTGCGATCATCGCTTTGGGCGTGCTGATCATGCGTCTCGGCTGATTTAAGAGTAACTTTATTGTGGTACTATAAAACCACACAACTAAACCAATGTTTTCATTGGGTAATTTTTACGATCCTGAATTCGACTGTTGTTGACGGCCTTTTGCCGGCGGCTTATAAGCGCGCCAGATAGTTTTTCCCCGGAAACGCCGTCTTTCCGGCTGAACGTTCGCGATCAGCCTCAAGCAACAAGAAACGCCCGCATATTTCCACTTTGAAACGTGACGGGTCCTAGAGAAAGTTAAAAGAATGTCTACTTTCGTTCAGAAGCCCGCTGAGGTGGAGAAGAAGTGGATCATCATCGACGCCGAAGGCCTCGTTGTTGGTCGCCTCGCCACTGTTGTTGCAACCCGTCTTCGCGGTAAGCACAAGGCAACATACACACCGCACGTCGACGATGGCGACAATGTCATCATCATCAACGCTGAAAAGTGCGTTTTCACCGGCAACAAGTATTCCGACAAGAAGTACTACTGGCACACTGGTTACCCAGGTGGCATCAAGGAACGTACCGTTCGCCAGATCATCGAAGGCCGCTTCCCGGAGCGCGTTCTCGAAAAGGCTATCGAGCGTATGATCCCTCGTGGTCCTCTTGGCCGTCGCCAGATGAAGAACCTTCGCGTTTATGCCGGTTCCAACCATCCACACGAAGCTCAGCAGCCAGTCGCTCTCGACATTGCAGCGCTGAACAGCAAGAACGTAAGGAGCGCCTGATAATGGCCGATCTTTCCTCACTGAAAGACCTCGCCCCTGCATCGGAAGCCTCTGCTCCCGTGCACGTCCGCAAGGTTGACACACTCGGCCGCTCCTACGCGACCGGCAAGCGCAAGAACGCTGTCGCCCGCGTTTGGGTCAAGGCTGGCTCTGGCAAGATCATCATCAACGGTCGCGATTTCTCCACGTATTTCGCACGTCCCGTCCTTCAGATGATCCTGCAGCAGCCTTTGATCGCAGCAGCCCGTTCCGGCCAGTTCGATATCATCGCAACTGTTGCTGGTGGCGGTCTTTCCGGCCAGGCCGGTGCTGTTCGTCACGGCGTTTCCAAGGCCCTCACCTACTTCGAACCCGGCTTGCGCTCGGTTCTGAAGAAGGGTGGCTTCCTGACCCGCGACAGCCGTGTTGTTGAACGTAAGAAGTACGGTAAGGCCAAGGCCCGCCGTTCGTTCCAGTTCTCCAAGCGTTAATCGCGACCGGAATACAACACATCGAAAGGCGGGGCTTTGGCTCCGCCTTTTTCGTTTGGCGGGTGTTGTCTCAGTTGCTAGTGGTTGTCTGCGCCCTATCCAACTCGCGCAAAACGCTTTCCACCACCATTGCAGCTCCCGCAGCCGTGTAGTGTCCTCTGTCAGCGATATAAGCGACACCGGCACGACCGTAGAGGCATCTGTCTCGTGCCTGCGTGTTGCAGAATATCGTCTCGGGCAGGACCTTGCCGACATTATCAGGGACGGCAGCATCCAGCAGCGCGTGAGCACGGGCCGTATTGGCCTGGAAGTTCGAAGCGGAAAACGGAAAGTCGGGCGCCTTGTCGCCTTTGATGATCCGCGCTGCCATCACGTCGATGACGGGCTTGTCGAAACGGGGGCTGGGATAGATGACAACCACGCGCTTGCCGCTCGCCCGCAAGGCTTCGATCGTCTCACGCAATTTATTCGCCATCTCCCCCAGGGACGTCGTATCGACAAGGCGCTCCCTGCCTTCGATCCGCATGTGGCTGGTGTTGAGAAAGCTGACCCATGATGCCGTGAGGATGACGGTGTCGATCCTGGTCTCGTTTAGATAGGCCAGGGCTCGCGCGTTGACATCATCGCACGGCACGGCACCCTCTTCCCGCGCCATGGAGACGCCGATGATGGGCGCGCAAAAACCATGGGTGATCTGCACGAGGCCTATATTTCGACCTTTCAGTGCGTTCGCCAGCGAAGGCGCCATGGAGGCGGCAATGGAATCGCCCCATAGCGCGTAGGTCCTGCCCGCCTGTGCATTGAAGAGGCATTTCGGATCGGGCACGAGGGCGGTCCCATCTTCGACTTGCCACAGGCAGGTATCGCTCCACACCGTTTTCTGGGCAAAACTTTGCACATCGGGCGACAGGCGGAACGGCAAGCCGTCCTTAACGTCGCCCCAGAAGCCGACGCTCATCAGGACCACCCCGCACGCGGCAGCCACGCCAACGAAGCGACGAAGACCAATTCTTTTGCTTCGGAAGGGCTGTTCGACGAAACGCCACGTGAACGCTGCAAGTGCGGCGGTCAGCAGGATCAAACCACCCATGACCCAGTTCGAAGGGGCATCGGTGCTTCTGATGCGCCAGAACACGAAAACCGGCTGGTGCCAGAGATAGGTGCTGAAACTGATACGTCCGATCCAGACCAGAGGCGGAAGCGACAGAATACGACCCGCCCAGGTATCACGAGAGGCGAACACCAGAACCCCGCAAGCGCCTGCGACCGGCAACAGTGCCATCAACGAGGGAACCAGCGTGGCGGGATCGAACAGGAATATAGCAGCCAGGACCATCGCGACGCCTGCGAACGCTAATGCGCCGTTGACGGGTCGGGGTCGGCCGTTCACGTAGAAGGCGCAAAGCGCGCCTACCAGAATTTCCCAAGCGCGGGTGGGCAACAGATAATAATTGGCAGACGGGTAGAACCGGGCTCCGATCTCGCTGGCGATAAGGCTCGCAATCGCCGCGACGACCACAATCCGAAAAATGGTTTTGGTTTTCAACGGCAAGAGAAAGAGCAAAGGAAACAGCAGGTAGAATTGCTCTTCGACACCCAGGCTCCAGGTATGAAGCAGCGGCACTTCGGCCGCGTCGGGTGCGAAATAGTCGGTCTTTCTGAGGAAGTAGACATTGGAAACGGACAAGGTCGCCGTCATCAGACTTTTGGAAAAGGCTTCGTAAGCGTCCGGCAAAAGCCACATCCAGGCAGGCGGAAGTGTGCACAGGAGAACGAAGAAAAGCGCGGGCACTATCCTGCGTGCGCGGCGCTCGTAAAAGGCCCTCAGTGAAAACGTTCCGTTCGCACGGGCATCGAGAATAACGGTCGTTATCAGATATCCGCTGATGACGAAGAAGACATCGACACCCATGAAACCGCCGCTGAAGATCGCGAAGTTGGCATGCGCAAAGATCACGCCCAGCACGGCAATGGCGCGCAGACCATCGATTTCAGGCCGATACGTCATGACGGTCCCTAAGTTTCAGGGTTGAATGGGCACGCCGGAAGCGTCTCAGCAATACCGGTAAATTACAGAGGAACAGTCTATCAGCAAACCCTTAATGCAGCATTGCGGCGCTCCACACTTCGACGTTCAGCACGTAACGTGAAGGACGACCGCCATTGCGGCAGCAGTTGTCGCGATGTATATGCTTTGCACGCGTGGAGAATGGCTTGCGACCAGACGCTGACAGATCGATTCAGGACTTTGGCAAACCGATTCCGCGCATGATCGTAACCTATTGAATGAACAGGATAAGGACATGGCAGCGAAAATCTTCATCGATGGCGAACACGGCACGACAGGCTTGCAGATCCGCACACGCCTTGCCGATCGTCGCGATATCGAGTTGCTGTCCATTCCTGAGGCCGAGCGCCGCAACGCAGCCATGCGCGAAGACATGCTGAACAGTGCCGACATTTCCATTCTGTGCCTTCCCGACGACGCTTCGAAAGAGGCCGTTTCGATGGTGGCCGGCAACAACAATGTCAGCATCATCGACACATCAACCGCTTTCCGCATTCACCCAGATTGGGCTTATGGCTTTGCTGAAATGGATAAGGCCCAGGCCGAAAAGGTCAGGTCTGCCCGCTTCGTGGCAAACCCCGGATGCTACCCGACGGGCGCCATCGGTCTGATCAGGCCATTGCGGAATGCGGGCATTTTGCCGGATGGCTACCCTGTGAGCGTCAATGCCGTTTCCGGTTACACCGGTGGCGGCAAGCAGATGATTGCACAGATGGAAGACCCAAGCCGCGATGATGCCATCAGCGCCAATAACTTTCTCTATGGTCTGACACTGAAGCACAAGCACGTGCCAGAAATGCAGTATCATGGCCTTCTGAACCGTGCCCCCCTATTTTCCCCGTCGGTTGGCCGGTTCGCGCAGGGCATGATCGTGCAGGTGCCGCTATTCCTTGGAGACCTTGCCGAGGGAACGACGCTGAAATCCATTCACGACGCGCTTGTTGCGCATTACGCAGCACAGAACATCGTTCAGGTCGTGCCGCTTGACGACAGCAAATCGCTGTCGCGCATCGATGCGGAAGAACTTGTCAATCAGGACACGATGAAGCTGTTTGTGTTCGGCAGTGACGAGCACATCAATCTGGTCGCCGTTCTCGACAATCTCGGCAAGGGTGCTTCGGGCGCTGCCGTCCAGAATATGGAACTCATGCTTTCGGCATGAGTGACACTTCGGACAACAGCCGAATTCCTGACGACCTTGCAAGGCGGTGGAGCATCTCCTCCGCCTTTCTCATTGCCGATACACCCAGCAGTCTTGTTTATCGCGTAACACTGGAAAGCGGCGCGGCGGCCATCCTGAAAAGTCTGAAACCTCGTGGTATGGGCGAACGCCCTGGCATAGCCTATCTGCACTGGCGGGGCGGCAACGGGGCCGTGCGCCTTCTGGCGCAAGCCGAAACCGTATGCCTGATCGAAGACGCTGGCGATACGACGCTGCGCACCCATCGCCTTGCGCATGACGAAACGGCCTCCAACACCATCATCCTCGATGTGCTGGCAAAGCTGCATGCACCCGGCAACAGGATACCCAAAGGACTGACGTCGCTCGATCGGCATTTCAAGGCCCTCTTTGCGCGTGCAGATATCGAATCGGATATGCGCATCAAGGATGCCCTGCGCTTCAGCGCGCATTTGGCCAGCACGCTGTTGGCCGACCAAAGCGACATCAAGGCCCTGCACGGGGATTTGCATCACGACAACATCATATCCGGCGAATCACGTGGCTGGCTGGCGATTGACCCGCAGGGACTTGTTGGCGACCCGGCCTATGATGTTGCCAATATTTTCGGAAACCCTATCGGCGCCCTGCCCGATATCATCGATCCCTATCGTATCCGATCACTGGCCAGGATCTTTGCCGGAGCTCTCGGTTGCACGGAAGACAAGGTGCTGCGCTATGCCATTGCCCATGCGGGCTTATCGATCTGCTGGTCGCTGGAGGACGACGTGGCGCTCGATGATAGCAAGAACGCCCGCGAACGCCTTGCCTTCATCGACGTCGCCAGATCGCTGCTCTAGCGTCTGACGTCGACCGCACCCGGCAACGGGTATTCCCCAATGAAACCGCGCCAGTGGGCGATGGCAAAGGCGAGAACCAGAAGCGCCATGCCCTGATGCGCCAGGGCGACGTGGATATTCACGTGCATCAGAAGTGTGGTGATGCCAAGTGTCGCCTGCATGCAGACAAGAGCGAAAAACAGGATGGAGCGACGCGCCTGGGGGGTGTTCGGGAGTGTTCGCGCCATGTCGATCATGTGCCAGAGCGTTGCGGCAAGAAGCACGTAGGCGCCCAGACGATGGACGAACTGCACGGTCTTTGGATTTTCGAACAGGTTGATCCACCATGGCTGCTGAAGGAAAAGATCGCCGGGAACGAGCGAACCATCCATCAACGGCCATGTGTTGTAGGACAGACCGGCGTTCAAGCCAGCCACCAGCGCTCCGAGATAGATCTGGAACAGACAGAGCACCGCCAGCAGCGTGGCAAAACCCCTGCCCCGTTGCTCGCTCGCCGCCTGTGGAGAGTGGAGCGACAGTCCGCGCAAGATCCACATGCATCCTGCGAAAATCAGACAGGCGATCGTCAGATGCGTGGCCAGCCGGTACTGCGAAACATCGGTGCGGTTCACGAGGCCTGAGGAGACCATCCACCAGCCGACGAAACCTTGAAAACCACCCAGCGCGAGCAGGCCGATCAAAGGCAGCTTCAAGCGCTTTTCGATTCGACCTGTCAGCCAGAAATAGGCGAGCGGCAACGCAAAGATCAGGCCGATCGCACGCGCAAGCAGGCGATGCGCCCATTCCCACCAGAAGATGGTCTTGAACTCGCTGAGCGACATGCCTTTGTTGATTTCCTGATATTGCGGAATGCGCTTGTAAAGCTGGAATTCCTCTTCCCATTCGGCAGCGGACAACGGCGGAACGGCACCGTGGATCGGCTTCCATTCGGTGATCGAAAGACCTGATTCCGTCAGGCGTGTCGCCCCACCGACGAGCACAAGGCAGAACAGGGTAAACAGAACAACCCGCAGCCAGATGCGCAACAGGCGGCGGTTCTTTTCCTGCGTTGTCAGCGCCGCCGGACGGTTCTGCTCGACAGAGGTTTCAGCCTTACCCATCGTGTTCGTTTGCATTCCTGACACTCCACAAGTCTTATGCCTTGGTTTGCAACAACGAAACGTGCAAAACAAGCCCTTATGCCGCCCTATCAAGCCTTAAAGCTTTGCGGCATCGGGTCGCGGCTGTATAGTGCGGCAACGGATCTGCAAGACGGAAAACCCCATGCCCACGCGCCTGAAATCATTCATCGGAACCATCGTCATCATCTGTCTGGTGGTTCTTTATGCCGTGGTCGCGACATCGTTTGCCACGGCAGCGCTATCCGATCAGCCATGGTGGGTGCACCTGGCCTATTTCCTGGTTTCAGGCCTGCTTTGGATCCTGCCAGCGATGTTCATCATCAAATGGATGGCGGGGCCGACACAACAAAAATAGCTCTATGATGCGCTTCTGGTGGGCGCGTTATCGGTCATCACCATCACGTCGGGGTAACCCGCAGCCAGAAGCTCCGCCAATGCGGGTTCGGCCTGGGCTTCGTCCGGCGATGAGACAACAATATCGGCATCCACATATTTCAACAGCGTTGTCACACCCTGGATATCGGATGCGCCGAACTCCAGCAAAAGAGTGTCGTAGGTGTCCGCCAGCGCATGCAGCACCATGGTCAGCCGCTCGATGATCTTCACGGCCTGAACGGGCTGGGCGATGCCTTGTGGCACGATATGGGCATTGGACAGCCGGTCGTGATGGATCGTCTCACCAAAGGCCGTATCGCCGAACAGCAGATCGCCGAGACCCGGAAGGCCCGCCTGCGGTGACATCAGCCGCGTTGGACAGCCCGACACCGTCATATCCACAAGCACGATGGAACGGCCAAGCTCAGCCATGGAGCGCGCCAGCATGACCGTGGCCGTGGAGCCATCGTCACCACTGGGAGACAGGAATGCAAAGGCAGGTTTTGCGCCACGCATGGAGAGGAAATCCGCGACGTCGCTGACCGGAAGGCTGAAGCGCTCCCGTGGCGTGGCGTCTGTGTCATCTGCATGAGACATATTGTCTTCCAAGTCATTTCCTAAAGTGTTGGCGCCCCGGCACATTCCGTTGGTCGCCGCGACTTTACGAGGTGCGGGTAACGCAAGCGTTAAACTTCTCCTGCACCACTGTGATTACTAATGATTGAAAAATGAATCGGCACCTGTTTACGGGGCATTAACCATAAGGAGGGGATAACGGCATGAAGAAATGCATTTGGAGCAAGATTGCGGATGACGTTCGCTGCCCCACGTTTGATATCCGCATTGGTCGTTGCCTTGGCGACAACGCTTGCAGGTTGTTCTGCGTACAAGCCGGCACCGCGCGCCTTTAACGAGGCAGCGCTTCAACCCTATCACCTCGATAGTGGCGACCGTCTGCGCGTCAATGTGTTCGATCAGGCCGGACTGACGAATACCTACATCATCGATCAGGCAGGCTACGTCGCTTTTCCGCTCGTCGGCCAAGTACCGGCGCGGGGCAAGACCGTCGCCCAGCTTGAAGCGGCCATTGCACAAAAATTGCGCCAGGGTTTTCTCAAGAATCCTGATGTCACGATCGAGATCGATCGCTATCGCCCGGTTTTCGTCATGGGTGAAGTCGGCAGACCCGGCCAATATTCCTATGTCCCCGGCATGACGGCCCAAAATGCTATCGCCATCGCCGGTGGCTTCACACCCCGCGCCAATCAGCGAGATGTGGACGTTACCCGTAAAATCAACGCCGAGGTTCTGACAGGCCGAATCATCATCTCTGGCCCCGTCATAGCAGGCGACACGATATATGTGCGCGAACGCTTCTTCTAAAATGCACCAACGGCCCTGCCCGGCAGCTGCATCTCACCTCAAGAAGCTCTAACACGACAAAGTTTATAGTCTGAAATGGGACCGAGCCAAAGGTTTCCAACCGACTTACAGTTGCGGGTAAACAGGTATTGCGTATCCCGCCCCCCTTATTTGCTCGTCCGGAAAGGCCGGACTGAGGAACACATGCACCAGGACAGCGTTTTAGCGACGCCAAACCGTCGTGCACGTGTTAGAGAAGATGCAAGCGACACGGTGACGTTGACCTAAAGGGTTTATTAGTAAATCCTTTAGTAACCTGACCTTCATTCGAGGCTTTGGAAAGATACAATGGACCAAGGTGGAGGCGAAAATAATCCCATTGATCTGAACGCACTGCGCCAGCAGCTTTCGCAAAAGTCGCAGTCCCCAGATGCGTCGGCCCGTGAGCCGGCTACCCTTAACCCGCTTGCCCTTCAGGTCGCCAACCAGCTTCGCTCCACAAGTCACTCTCCCAATATTGTCATAGGACAGCTGCGGCTTTTCGAATTCGTCATTTTGGTGCTCATCGGGATTTTCATCAACGCGATGGAGGCCCCGCAGGAGTTCAGTTCTCAACTTGTGCTGGTTGCGATCTGTATCTGTACCGGCGCGTTATCATCCATTTTTCTGCTGATCACGGATTGCTACCAGCTTCCCATGCTGCGTCGCCCGGTGCAGACCATACCAAGGGTTCAAGGCTCGCTTCTGGCAGCCTTTGCACTGACATTCATCATGATGGTGACGTTTCTTCCAGCCTCGGTCTATTCGTGGCAGACATCGGCACTTTGGTTCACTGTCAGCGCGGTCTTTATTCTCATCGAGCGGGTCATTGTTGGCTTGGCGATTCGCCACTGGGGCCGTAACGGCGTCATGGAACGACGCGCGGTCATCGTTGGCGGCGGACAAGCGGCGAAGGATTTGATTCGCTCCCTTGAAGATCATGACAATGACATCCGCATCTGTGGTATTTTCGATGATCGGAAAAGCGCACGGTCTCCCGAGGTCGTTGCCGGCTATCCAAAACTTGGCACTTTTGCCGAACTCGTGGAATTTGCGCGTTTGACCAAGCTGGATATGCTGATCATCTCCATTCCCATGAGCGCGGAGGCACGCATACTGGAACTCATTCGGCAATTGTGGGTGCTTCCCGTCGATATCCGCATTGCCGCACAAGCCAACAAGTTACGCTTTCGTCCCCGCTCTTACTCCCACATCGGAAATGTGCCGATGCTGGACGTGATGGACAAGCCTTTGCGCGACTGGGACTCAGTCGCCAAGCGGGTGTTCGACGTTTTTTTCAGCCTGTTTTCCATACTGATACTCTGGCCAGTGATGCTGGGTGCGGCGATCGCTGTGAAATCGACCTCCAAAGGCCCTGTTTTGTTCAAGCAGAAACGACACGGGTTCAATAATGAGACAATCAATGTCTGGAAGTTTCGCTCTATGTACACGGAAATGAGCGACCCCACGGCCAAGAAGGCCGTGACCAAGAACGATCCTCGCGTCACACCGGTTGGTCGATTCCTGCGAAAATCGTCAATCGATGAGCTGCCGCAGTTATTCAACGTTCTGGCAGGTGATCTGTCTCTCGTCGGCCCGCGCCCCCATGCCGTGCACGCGCAGACGGGAGACCTGAAATACACCGAAGTCGTGGAGCATTATTTTGCACGTCATAAGGTTAAACCCGGCGTGACGGGATGGGCGCAAATAAACGGCTGGCGCGGCGAGATCGACCATGGAGACAAGATTAAAAATCGCACGGCCTATGATCTTTATTACATTGAAAACTGGTCACTGTTGCTTGATCTCAAAATTCTGTTTCTCACACCCATCCGTTTGCTCAAATCAGAAAACGCTTATTAAATTGCGGAACCCCTCACGAATTCATGCGTTTAGCACTCGCACATTTCTGCACAGGGGAAACATATGACACGATCCAACAGTCTCTACTTCATCATTGGCGCTCTTCTCATCGCCGTGGTCGGCCTTGGCGCATACGTCTGGAACGAGGAAAGCAAGCCCAAGGGCGTCGAAATGAAGATCGGGCCAAACGGCGTCTCCGTACAGGAGAATTAAGCGCCTCCAGCTTCGCGCAGGTTGAGAAATCTAGACCGGTTTGTGTCAGGTATATTTCACCTCACACACACCGGTCTTTTCATGAGAGTGGACCATATCAATGCTCGCTTTCCGTCTGGAAGCGACAGTTCCGGCGCAGATGCATGCGACGAGCTGAGAATGAGGGACGCCACACACTATGGTCTCCGGACTCGCCAATGTCGTCAAGCTCGCATCAACCGAGCTTGCATTGAAAGCCATTCACTCCCACGCCGCACTTGCAGCAGACGCTGCCGAACACGTCGTCACCGGTCTGCCCTTACCGATCACGACGGAGAAGGCCGACGTAGAGGGCATCACCGACCTCGTTTTCTTGAAAAACCTGAAAACGACGCTTATCGAGATGTCGAAAGATCCGACAAGCGCCTTTCAAGGACAGGCCATGCTGAAGGCCGCAGATGCCAGCGCCCTCAGCATATTCGACGCAATCGAGGGCGTAGTCATCACAGCATGGGGCGCAAGCGGCACAAAGAATGCTCCTGGCAGGATAGACGCCATCGGCTGGAGCCCCTTCCTCAGGCAGCACATCAAGCGTGCGCATGGAACGGCCTATGCGAAAGACGACAACGGCAGCTACATTGATCTCATATCCGGCGAAAGCGCCTATTTCGGCACCGTCGGTAACACATATTACTATTTTACCTGGCCACAATAATCAGGCTGCGTCACTTGGTCAGTCTGTTCCGATTGTTGCCTCGTATGTTAAATGGTGAAAACGGTTTCTCCGGCGTTTACGTTTTGGCACGGCTGGCGCGCCACCTGTAAAAGGTGGCTGCGCACGCGTTTGTGATCCTATGGCCATCCCTCATTTGAACAAGCGGCTCGGTTCGGCTGCCGCAAAATCACGTTGACATCGATTTCATATCCATTATTCTGGATATATGGAAAACAACGCTGCGATTACCGCTTTGTCCGCGCTTGCCCAGCCGACACGGCTCGAGACTTTTAGAACATTGGTCCGCCACGAGCCCAACGGAGTAGCTGCAGGGGAGCTTGCAAAAATACTCGACGTTCCGCAAAACACCATGTCGGCCCACCTCGGCACGCTGGCAAGGGCGGGTCTCATCAAGAGCGAACGCCAGAGCCGCTCGATTATCTACCGGGCAGACCTCGATGGATTCCGTGACCTGACGCTGTTCCTTCTGAAGGATTGTTGCGGCGGGTCGACGGAGCTCTGCGCGCCGTTGATCGCCGAACTTTCCCCCTGTTGCGCACCCGCACCGAGGCCGTCATGACGGCAATGCACCTTGAACAGGTCGAGAAGGCTGTGGACCTCTATGTTGCGACAACGACAGCCTCTGATTCTTTCGAAGACCTCGGGTTCGCAATCGTCGATCAATCCGACGCGCCCGAACTTGTCCTCCCCGCCCGCCAGCTCTCGGGCATCTGCCTGGCCTCCGCGACCGTCATGAAACTTACGAGGCCACCGACCTAACAACGGGACACGACAATGACCGACAAGACCTACAACGTGCTCTTCCTCTGCACGGGCAATTCCGCTCGCTCTATTCTCGGCGAGTCCATCCTCAATCATGAAGGCAAAGGCCGTTTTAAGGCGTTCTCCGCCGGGAGCCATCCCAAGGGTGAGGTCAACCCGCATGCGCTGCGTGAACTGGAAGCCCTCGGCTATCCGTCCAAGGGCTTCTCGTCGAAGAACTGGGACGTGTTTTCTGAACCCGGCGCTCCCGAGATGGATTTCATCTTCACCGTCTGCGACAGCGCCGCGGGCGAGGCATGTCCCGTTTGGATCGGACATCCGATGACCGCGCACTGGGGTGTCGAAGATCCGGCCGCCATCGAGGGTTCCGATGTCGAGGTACAGCGCGCCTTCGCCCAGGCCGCAAGGTTCCTCAAGAACCGCATCGCCGCATTCCTTAGTCTTCCGCTGACCTCTATCGACAGGATGGCGTTGGAACAGAAGCTCCGTCAGATCGGTCGCATGGAAGGCTCGACCTCAGCACAGGAGGAAAGTGCCTGATGTCCTTGTTTGAGCGCTACCTCACAATCTGGGTCTTCCTCTGCATCATCGTCGGCATTGCCCTCGGCCATTTGATGCCGGGTGTCTTCCAGACAATCGGCTCTGCCGAGATCGCCAAGGTCAATATTCCCGTAGCGATCCTCATCTGGCTGATGATCATCCCGATGCTCTTGAAGATCGACTTCCGTTCGCTTTCTAAGGTCGGCAGCTATTGGCGCGGGATCGGGGTGACCCTGTTCATCAATTGGGCCATCAAGCCGTTCTCCATGGCTCTCCTTGGATGGCTGTTTGTCGGATGGATGTTCCGTCCCTATCTACCAGCCGACCAGATCGATTCCTACATCGCGGGCCTGATCATCCTTGCTGCGGCGCCCTGCACGGCGATGGTGTTCGTCTGGAGCAACCTGACGAAAGGCGAACCGCTGTTCACGCTGTCGCAGGTCGCGCTGAACGACGCGATCATGATCATCGCGTTCGCACCTGTCGTCGCACTGCTCCTCGGGTTGTCCGCGATCACGGTGCCATGGGACACGCTGGCGATATCGGTCGCGCTTTACATCGTCGTCCCGGTCATAATCGCGCAGGTGATCCGGGTCCACCTCACGTCTGACGGCACCGAGCGCGCGCTTGGGGAGGTTCTCTCGAAACTCCAGCCGCTTTCGCTTGTGGCGCTTCTGGCGACGCTGGTCCTGCTGTTCGGCTTCCAGGGGGAGCAGATCATCGCACAGCCGACAATCATCGCGCTGTTGGCTGTGCCGATCCTGATCCAGGTCTATTTCAATTCGGGGCTCGCCTACATCCTCAACAGGATGGCCGGGGAACGCCACTGTGTCGCCGGACCGTCGGCGCTGATCGGCGCCTCGAATTTCTTCGAGCTTGCCGTCGCCGCCGCCATCTCGCTGTTCGGTTTCCAGTCGGGTGCAGCACTCGCCACCGTGGTCGGTGTTCTCATCGAAGTCCCCGTCATGCTCTCGGTCGTTTGGATCGTGAACCGATCAAAGGACTGGTACGAGGCCGCGCCGGCCGTCTCCCGAAACACCGTCTCCGAAAGGACCTGACCATGGATGTCACCATCTATCATAATCCCGAATGCGGAACTTCGCGCAACACGCTGGCCCTGATCCGGCACGCGGGAATCGAGCCAGACATCATCGAATATCTGAAGACGCCGCCGTCGCGTGCGGAGCTCGCGAAAATGATCTCGGATGCCGGGCTGACGGTCAGACAGGCCATCCGTGAAAAGGGAACGCCATACGCCGATCTCGGTCTCGGCGATCCCGCACTGACCGACGACCAGCTTCTCGACGCGATGCTCGACGCACCGATCCTCATCAACCGTCCGTTTGTCGTCACACCGCTCGGCACCCGGCTCGCACGACCCTCCGAGGCCGTCCTCGACATCCTGCCGGAGACGTTCAACGGTCCGTTCACGAAGGAGGACGGAGAACAGGTCCTCAACGAGGAGGGCAAGCGCGTTGTCTGATCTGCCAGCTATGACCGACCCTTTGACGGCACCGGATCGCGACGCGCTGCGCCCACCGTTTTCGACCCACAAGCCGCGTATCCTGATCCTCTACGGCTCCCTTCGGGAAGTCTCATATAGCAGGCTTCTGGCACACGAGGCCCGCCGCCTCCTCGAACATCTCGGATGCGAGGTCCGTGTGTTCGATCCCAGCGGCTTGCCGTTGCCTGACGAGGCTCCGGTCAGCCACCCCAAGGTGCAGGAACTTCGTCAACTGTCGGAGTGGTCCGAGGGTCAGGTCTGGGTCAGCCCGGAGCGTCACGGCGCGATGACCGGAATCATGAAGGCCCAGATCGACTGGATACCGCTGTCCATTGGGTCCGTTCGCCCGACGCAGGGCAAGACGCTTGCGGTCATGGAAGTGTCGGGTGGAAGCCAGTCTTTCAACGCGGTCAACCAGATGCGCATTCTGGGACGCTGGATGCGGATGATAACGATCCCGAACCAGTCGTCCGTGTCGAAAGCGTTTCAGGAATTCGACGCGGACGGCCGCATGAAGCCGTCATCCTTCTACGACCGAGTCGTCGATGTCTGCGAGGAACTCGTCAAGTGCACCATTCTCACGAGGGACGCGTCGGCCTATCTGACCGACCGCTACAGCGAGAGGAAAGAAAAGGCCGAGGAACTCGAAAAACGTGTCGCGTTGAAATCTATATGACATCCGAACGCATACCCGTCGGCGCCGTTTTCGGTCTTGGCGTGACCCAGATCGCGGGTTAGGCCACGCTCTCCTATAGCTGCGGCATCCTCGCGGCGGATATGGCCTGGGACGTGCTCCTCGATTTTGCGTCAGTCGCTACAGTTGTCCACACCGGAATGGTGTCTGGATAGCCCTTGGCGGTATACCCTCGCGAGCGTTTGACATGGCGTTGCGAGCGTATCGGAAAGGGGAACAATTCTAAGAGCTGATGAATGTCACGTCGCTCGCCGAAACTGAACACGCCTCAGCATGACCATTTTCAAAATTCTGAAATTGCCTATTGGAAATAAAAAGAGCGGCACCAGCTGAGGCTGGACGCCGCTCTAAAAAACCATGGATCGACTGAGCAGTCGATACCACTGTCAAAAACCTCGGAATGGCGGGATTCGAACCCACGACCCCTTGACCCCCAGTCAAGTGCGCTACCGGGCTGCGCTACATTCCGTCAACACATGTTAGCCTGATGTGACAGGTCGTTCTGTGTCGGTTAACCAACCCAAGGCACCTTGACACCCAGTCAAGTGCGCGACCGGGCCGCGCGACGCCCCGACACAGGAAAGGCGTTTATATAGATGGTAGTTCATGCGCAAGTGGAAAATCGCGGATAGGGGAAAAACAACGCCGACAAGCGGCTGATTTGGTCGCGAACGTCGAGCCGATTAACGATGAAACGCTCCTTTTTCAGTCTACTGGCGAAATAATACGCAAATATGTGGCTACCACATTGCCATCCCGGAAAAAGCATGTTTCTCTAATATTGCCCTTACGGAGGGGTAAAGGTTGAGGCCCGCCATATGCTGGGTGGGACAGCGGCGGGTCTCCCATTTTATCGTATTTTCGATATCATCATCAGTTCATGACGGTTCAGATCACCTTGGGCGGAGCCGCAGGCGCGTTCATGGTGGTGTATTTTCCGTGCTCGATCTCGTTCCAGCTTCTGTCCATCGCGTAAGCCGAGGACAGGTACGGGATGGAAACATGTCCGAACCGTATCGAGAGCTGTTGCTCTGCCGTGTCTTCATCCATGCCTGCGACGCGATACACATAGATGGCGGATGCGAGACCCGTTCTGTCGGAACCTGACTTACAGTGAATGAGGATGGGCTTTGGCGCATCGCGCATGATCTGCACCAGCTGAGCCACGCGCTCGGCACCGAGTTGTTTTCGTGCCGACATGCCAAAATCGATGTGCTCAACACCCAGCATCGCGGCTGTTGCCGTCTCTTCCCTGTACCACTCGGAATTCTCGTTCTCACCGCGCAAATTGATGATCGTCCTGATCCCCTTCGATTTCACATAGTCGGCAAGCTGCGTTTCGCTTGGTTGACTGGAGCGATAAAGCTGACCGGCGATAACCTCGTGAAAATTCCCGGAGAGCTGGAGAAATCCGATGTAGATGATGATTGCTGCTGCAGCGGAGATAAGCGGCAGAATTCCACGAAACCAAAAATATCTGATCATCTGTCTTCCCTGTCTGTTGAGACAGGAAATGACCGGCAACACTGACATCATGCTGAACGCGACAATTCGCGTCAGCCAAATTTTCGCGGTCCCTAATGCGCGAGACGGTAAATCCCGTAAACGGCGATCAGAGCGCCGGCGGCGATGGCGGTGATCATGCCCAACCGTTTCTCGATAAAATGACGAATCGGCTCACCGTACCGTTGCAGCAAGCCTGCGAGAAGGAAAAAACGGGCGGCGCGGGTGACGATGGCGGACACAATAAACACGCCGAGGCTTATATTGGCGGCACCCGAGAGAATCGTGACCACCTTTATGGGAGGCAGGTGGGCAAAGCCTGAGGTCATCAGGAGCAACAGGATGGTCTTGTAGTCCACCGAAGCCTTCAACTGCTCGAAGCTTTCCAGCTTGCCGTAGAACTCCAGGACGGGCTTGGCCAGGCTCTCGAACGCATAATGGCCAAGATGCCAGCCAGCAATACCACCCAGCACAGATGCCACGGTCGCCACAAGCGCGTAAAACATAGCCCGTTTCGGCTTGGCAAGAACCATGGGTATGAACAGGACATCTGCGGGCACGAGAAAAATCGAACTCTCCACGAAGGCGATGATTGCCAGCCACCAGACAGCCGTCTTTCTGGCGGCGAGCGCCATGGTCCAGTCGTAAATCCTGTTGAGCATCACAAGCCTCTCCGAAGCCGATTGACCATATGTCGGGTCTATAAATACTGTTGCGGCGCAACATTGAGGCGCAATGGGGCGGCATATCACGCAATGCAGCAGATAGAAAAGCCAAGCTCATCCGTCTGATGAGAGAAATCAATGTTGCAATGCAACCAAAGATATACTTTTCTTTGGTAAAATGTCGAATTTCGAAGTAAACTTAGCGTGGGACGAACAGAGGAGGAAACACCTTGTATTATCTTCACTTGATTGCAGCGCTGAACCCCTTCGTTTTGGCAACGTTGCTGCTGGTTTTGCTGGCCGGGGCCTACAACGCGTGGGTATCCCACCGATAAGGAGCCGTGAAGCTGCGACTTTGTGCTTTTGAAAAAAGCGGCTTGCCATAGGCACGCCGTGTCATGGGTGTTATCAATTCCGGCACCAAAACAAATCCGGGATGACGCATGACGCAGAATTTTACCTTTACGGATACATCGGAAAGTCTCAGCACGGTCCTGCAAAAGCTGATCGGTCAGCTCAGCGGCAAAACGACGACTTTGCGTGAACTGATGGAAGCCATTGGCGAGCAGGGATTGCTGCTGATGTGTGCCATCGCCTGCTTACCCTTTTTGATTCCCGTTTCCATTCCGGGCGTCAGCACGATCTTTGGTGCGGCTATCGTCATGATCAGCCTTGCGATCACTCTGAACAGGCTGCCTTGGCTGCCGAAGCGTATTCTCGACAAGCAGATGGAGACGGCCCGTCTGGTACCTGCGCTGGAAAAAGGCGTAAACATTGTTTCGAAACTTGATCGCTATATGCGCCCTCGCCTGCCTGCGTTGACGGCGGGTACCATTATCAGCCGCGTCAACGGCCTTGCGATCATGGCGGCCGGTATTCTCCTGATGATGCCCTTGGGTTTCGTGCCGTTTTCCAACACCCTGCCCGGTATCGCGATTCTTCTGTTTTCGGCCGGCATGATCCAGCGTGATGGCGCCACCGTTCTGGGCGGCTATATCTTCCTGGTTCTGACGACGATTTACTTCATTGCCCTCGCCTATGGTGCATTCTGGGCCGGACAGGGCATCAGCAACTCGCTTACGGGCGCGTGATGCCACCGCGGCGCGCTGCTTTATCGCGCTGCCTTCTTGCCCACCAGACAGAGAGCCGGCGACGCTTGCGACGTACGAAAGGTAAATCCTGCGACAGCACCAGCAGTCCTAGTGGTACCATCCAGAACCCAAGGATCGGTAAAAACCCCAGAATGCCGCCGATGACCAGTGCGGAACCGATCAGGATGCGTCCAACCCGGGAACGTGGCATCGCCACGCTCCATTTTCCGAGATGAAGGCGACCCGTTTTCGGGTGAAGACCAAACGTCATCGTGAATCCTTTTGCACAGGGGCGGCACTCAAAAAGTTTTCTGCGACCGGCATGGCCCGGAAAATGGGGACTTCGGTGGATAAAACAAGAGGAATGCACTTTTTTTGAAAAAACCGCTTGGCAAATCGTGAAAGCATTTGTATTACCCCGCTCACACCGCGCCAAGCAGCGCACGTTCCCTGGTAGCTCAGCGGTAGAGCATTCGACTGTTAATCGACAGGTCGCCGGTTCGAATCCGGCCCGGGGAGCCATTTCTTCTTAAGTGAATGAAATGATTTAAGACACGGCGTCAAGCATGTGTACTTTTGCTGCATATGAGCCCGTAAAACGACTCAAGTCTCACACCGTTTCGGCAACTTCAGATTTCGAGCCTCTCTCAGTGGATGTGGCCGGGCCTCACTGTTTGTGAGGTCTCCAAAGATACGGCGCCGTCATCCAGCCCATCATGAGAAAAAAAGCGCCGTCCTTTCGGACAACGCCTTTTTGATTTTTTTCAGACCTAATGCTTCTTCTTGGCTGCACCGCCGGACACAGTTGTCGATGTCGAAGAGACCGGGTCACTTGCGGGGAAACTGTCTTCCAGACCCTCTTCCAGATCCTTGTCGTCGTCGACTTTGTTGTGGGCTTCACGCTCCTGTTGCAGAGACTCCGCTGCGGGTGACTGCCCCTGCGAATGCAGTTCCTGCTCGGCCTCAGCCCAGTGCCGTTCGTGCTCGCCTTCGCGGCGGCCATCGCGTTCCCAGTTTTCATATGCCTTTTTGCGGATTTCGGATTCACGGTCAGTCGTCATGGTGCTTCTCCCTTACCTATGATGGCGAGGAAACATTGATGCCTGATATTTTGTTCCTGAAACGATGGACAAACGTTAACGGAACCTCACGGGTCCGGGCATCGTTAACACCACAACCAAGGAGATCCATGATGGATGAGAAACGCACAAAGCCGCTCGATATTGACGACGATGACGTCGCAGACTTCGAAACCGATCGTGAGCTTCACGGAAAGCCAGACGAACTTGCTCCGGACGAATCGACAAACCTGCGGGCGATGCGGCAGGCCGCGCGACAGCACGAAGATGCGTTCATTGTGTCGACTGACCTGGAGGACGACGATCAGCGCGACGCCGCTCCCGGGACGCGGGAGCAGCCGTAGGCACCCGTCAGTCTCTAACGGCGGACGGAAACAATAGATTTCCGGCTAAAGTTGGAAACTTGCACCCGGCCGGACTGGTTACCGCCCAATATCTGGGCGGTGCCGCCTCCAAGGCTCTTCAAGATACCGGCATGATAACGCTTGCCGGTTCTGACAACGACCACGTCGCCGGGTTTTGCATTATTGGTGGGCACTGCGTAGCCAAACGACGTCCAGGACTTGGCAAAACCGGATGATTTGGGCGGCTTACGCCCCGACTTGGTTGCAACAGCACTCAAGAAATGCCCGCACCAAGGCGTCTCTCGGGGATTGACGCCCATGAGCGCTTTCAGTGCTTTGGTATTCTTACCTTCATGAAGTCCGGAATATCGCTCGGCTTGATTCAGCATGCCAGCAGGTGAAGATGTAGTGAAAGCTGTGCAGAATGCAGCAGCCAGAACGAACGCAGTAAATTTCAAATTCTCGGCCCTTTAGAAATGCGCAAAGGATGTCTCACCCCTGGGATATCCATGCGCACATTCGCAGTCTCCTGCCGGTAGCCGCTGCAGCAAGAGTGTGCGCGGTGCCAGCAAGTGTCGATCTATGCCTGTAATTTAGCGAGAATTTGACGAGAAATTGACGAAAATTAGAACGATTTTTCGGAAATTTGTTAATGATTTAGAATTTTCGATGTCACCTCAACTTAAAAGAGCACGTTTTACCAAAAACGAAAAATCCACCCAGAGCATTGCTTCGGGTGGACGAATAATCTTCGCAATAAAACAGATCAGGATGCGAGCCGACGAGCTTCGACAAGGCAGTGCGCGTCTCGACTGGCCTCTACGAAGGCCGTGCGTGCGATTTCTCCCGCCACGCTGCCCAGCAAAGACGCGCGGCAGAGGCGAAGCGCCTGCTCGTAGACTTTTCCGTGACGGCTGGGCCACTCATGTTGCAAAAAGTCAAAGGCTTCATAAACACCATTGAACGTTCTTGGCGCACCGTTTTCCAGAGAGATAACCACCGGGGCCTCCCATTTCACGTCGTTGAGCATCATTGATTGGACTTCCATAAGCAATTAACCCGCCACTAACGTTGAGCCGGGGATATGGTTCCTCCGGAATCGGTTTCAAGAGACAAAAGTTGTGCTCTGAAAGCGATGTCATTTTAGGGCTTTACTATAAGGCCTTTGACGGAACAATGCTTCTCAACAAACATTGAGTCCGACGTGAACAGAGTGCCCCATGACCGAAACGAAAAAAGCTGTTATCCTGTGGTTTCGCAAGGACTTGCGTCTTTCGGACAACCGTGCCCTCGCCGCCGCAATCGACCATGGTGGCCCTATCATCCCCGTTTATATCCGTGAAAATGACGGTGATTCGTCTGGCGCTCTTGGAAGCGCTCAGGCGTGGTGGCTTTATCATTCGCTGGATGCTCTTTCCACCGCCCTCGATCGGCTGGGCAGCAGGCTTGTCCTGGCCTCAGGAAGCCCTGACGCTGTGCTTGAGCGTCTCGTCAAAGACACTGGCGCGGACGCGGTTTTCTGGAACAGGCGATATGATCCGGACGGGATGAAAGCCGATACTGATCTTAAGTCCGACCTGCGAGAGGGTGGTCTGATCGTCGAAAGCTTTGCGGGTCACCTGCTGCACGAACCCTCCAAACTCAAGACGAAGACCGGCGGTCCCTATCGGGTCTACACCCCGTTCTGGCGCGCGATCGAGGGAGGAGAGGAGCCAGCAGACCCGCTTTCTGCCCCTTCGAAATTAGCCTCCCCACCCCGTTGGCCAAAATCCGACGTGCTCAAAAGTTGGAATTTGCTACCCTCCAAACCGAATTGGGCAGTGGAGTTTTCCGATATCTGGACGCCCGGAGAATCAGGTGCCCAAGAAAATTTACAGTACTTTATCGACGATGCGCTGAAAGGATACGAGGAAGGCCGTGATATTCCGGCGAAGACCGCGACATCCATGCTTTCGCCGCATTTGGCGATGGGAGAAATATCACCGGCCCAGGTATGGGACGCGACACGCGACCTTTCTTCGAACATCGCTTCAAACGATCTCAGTCGTTTTCGCAAGGAGATTGTCTGGCGGGAGTTCTGCTACCACCTGCTGTTCCACTTTCCAGAGCTGGACGAGAAAAACTGGAACTCAAATTTCGACGCTTTCGAGTGGAGGACGGACACTGCCAAATTCAAGGCCTGGACAAAGGGCATGACCGGTTATCCGATCGTGGATGCCGGAATGCGACAACTCTGGCGGCACGGCGTGATGCACAATCGCGTGCGGATGATCACGGCGTCCTTTCTCATCAAACACCTGTTGATCGATTGGCGGAAAGGCGAAAAGTGGTTTCGTGATACTCTAGTGGATGCCGACCCGGCATCCAATGCCGCCAATTGGCAATGGGTCGCGGGTTCAGGTGCGGACGCCTCACCCTTCTTTCGTATTTTCAACCCCATCCTGCAGGGGGAAAAATTCGATCCCGACGGAGACTATGTCAAAACCTTTGTGCCGGAACTGGAGAAACTGGACAAAAAATTCATTCACAAACCGTTCGATGCACCCAAGGACATGCTGCAAAAAGCGGGTGTTGACCTCGGCAAAACCTATCCCAAACCACTGGTCGATCATAGCGAAGCCCGCCAGAGGGCGCTGGCCGCCTATTCCGATATTAAAAAGGGTGAGTAAACGGGAATCCGGCAAGATTTTGCGCCTTGCCCCCATTCATCAGAAGATATTTTCTTGTCATAAGGCGCATAGGCGAGGAGATAACGACATCATATTCGCTGACTGGATGAAAAGGCTCGATCATGACCATTCATAATTCCGTGCTGACTGCCATCGGCAACACGCCGCTCATTCGACTGAACGCGGTATCGGATGAAACAGGATGCGAAATTCTTGGCAAGGCCGAGTTCATGAACCCCGGTCAGTCGGTCAAGGATCGCGCTGCGCTTTACATTATCCGTGATGCGGAACGGCGGGGTCAGTTGCGTCCCGGCGGAACCATTGTCGAGGGCACCGCGGGCAATACCGGCATCGGTCTGGCCCTGGTTGCCAACGCGCTGGGTTACAAGGCGGTGATTGTCATTCCCGAAACGCAAAGCCAGGAAAAGAAGGACGCGCTGAAGCTTCTCGGCGCACAGCTTGTGGAAGTACCGGCCGCACCCTACTCCAACCCCAACAATTACGTGAAGGTCTCCGGCAGGCTGGCAAAACAATTGGCTGCAACGGATCCGAACGGCGCGATCTGGGCAAACCAGTTCGACAATATCGCTAATCGCCAAGCGCATATCGAAACCACGGCACCGGAAATCTGGGACCAGACGGATGGCAAGGTCGATGGCTTCATTTGTGCGGTTGGTTCTGGCGGAACTCTGGCTGGCGTGGCCGATGGCCTTCGTGATTTCAATCCCGACATCAAGATCGGTCTGGCCGACCCCGAAGGTGCCGCACTCTATGAATTCTACCAGAACGGGGTGCTGAAATCCGAGGGTTCGTCCATCAGCGAAGGTATCGGCCAAGGCCGCATTACCGCCAATCTTGAAGGCTTCCAGCCGGATTATTCGTACAGGATTTCGGATGCCGAGGCGCTTCCGATCGTGTTCGATCTCGTGGCCAACGAAGGGCTTTGCCTCGGTGGCTCCAGTGGAATCAACATCGCTGGCGCAATTCGGCTTGCCCGCGACCTCGGTCCGGGGCATACAATCGTCACCATTCTTTGCGACTATGGCAACCGCTACCAGTCGAAGCTTTTCAACCCGGAGTTCCTGCGGTCAAAGGGTCTTCCCCTCCCCGCCTGGCTGACGGAGAAAACACAGATTTCGGTGCCGTACGAAACTGTTTGAGGTCAATGCCCATATGCCTGTGAATGCCCTGTTTCGTGACGACTTCTATCTTTCCTCATGCGAAGGGGTGGTAACAGCAGTTCATGAAGATGGCGGCATAGAGTTGGATCAAACCTGCTTTTATGCCACATCGGGCGGCCAGCCGGGCGACACGGGCTTTCTGGAAAGAGGCGACGGCTCGAAGATCGAGATTGCCGTCGCTAAACACGGCACCGACAAGAGTATCATCATCCATGTCCCCACCGAGGGACAAGCTTCTCCCGAGGTCGGTGAAAAGCTGACGCTCCATATCGATTGGCCACGTCGCTACAAGCTGATGCGCATGCACACCGCCTGCCATCTTCTCTCAGTGGTCTGCCCCTGGCCGATTACGGGAGCTGCCGTCGGCGAAGACGAATCGCGCGTCGATTTTGATATGTCGGAGACCTTCGACAAGGACGAGGTGACGAAAAAGCTGATGGCGTTGGTGAACGAAAACCACCCGATTTTTCTCACCTGGATCACCGATGAAGAACTGGCCGCCAATCCTGATCTCGTGAAATCCAAGAATGTCCGTCCGCCCCTTGGGCTGGGGCGCGTCAGCCTTGTCTGCATTGGCGAAAACTCTGCGGTTGACAGCCAGCCCTGCGGGGGCACTCATGTTAACAACACGCAGGATGTCGGCGATATCCACATCGCTAAAATTGAAAAAAAGGGCAAGGAAAACCGCCGCTTCCGAATTCGTTTCGGCAATCCCGGCGCATCCACCTGATGTCTGGGAGAAATAGAGTGAGCGCGGACAAAAGTCGTTTCGTCGTTTCAGCGGACTGGGTCGAGCAGCAGCTTGGTACCCCGCATTTTCGCTTGGTCGATGCCTCCTGGTATCTGCCGGCCCACAAGCGCAACGGCAAAGAAGAATACGTCGCCGGTCACATTCCCGGGGCGGTGTTTTTCGATCAGGACGCGATCGCAGATCACGACACCGGTCTGCCGCATTCTCTGCCCTCGCCCCAGTTCTTCGCTGAACGGGTCGGCGAACTTGGCATCGGCGAAAGCGACACGATCGTCGTCTATGATGGTCCGGGTTTCTTCTCTGCACCGCGCGTGTGGTGGATGCTGCGGGTAATGGGCGCCGACAAGGTTTATGTCCTAGACGGAGGCCTGGATGGCTGGAAGGCGGCGGGCAAGTCCTTGGATACAGGCGTGACAGAGGTCGAGCCCTCAACATTCGATGTGCACTTCAAGCCGAAACGCGTCACGTCGTTTGCAGCGATGCGGTCCATCGTGGACAGCGGCGAGGAGCAGATTGCCGATGCCCGCGGTGCAGGCCGTTTCACCGGCGAAGAGGCTGAGCCGCGTGCGGGAATGCGCTCTGGCCATATGCCCGGCGCACGCAACCTGCCTGCAACTGCTTTTTCCGAGAACGGCCATTTCAAGGATCTGCCGACCATCCGCAAGATGATATCGGAGGCGGGTATCGACCTGTCGCAACCCATCGTGACCAGCTGTGGATCTGGCGTGACGGCTGCGGTCATTACGCTGGCGCTGGAATCGCTTGGGCATGCTGACAATTCGCTCTATGACGGTTCATGGGCCGAGTGGGGCAGCAAGGAAGACACCGCCATCGTCACAGGTCCTGCCGAACCGATAAAGGAACAGCCGCAGGGACCCCTCAAAGCGCATGTCACGCAGCTGGAAATGACATCGGCTCCGAAGGTCAGCTTGCCCGTGCCGGTCAATATCCAGACAGCCATCATGCGCACCACGGATATTCCCTTGCACTTCTACCGCTACCTCTATTGGCGTGTGGGCAAACGCTGGCACTGGCATAAACGCATGCGCATGAGCGACGCTGAGCTTTCCGCCACATTGCGCGACCCTGCCAATTCGGTGACCGTCCTTTACATGAACGGTGCGCCTGCGGGTTTCTTCGAACTGCACAAGCTGGATACCGACGTGACCGAGCTGTCCTATTTCGGCTTGATGGAAGAGGCGATCGGTGCGGGTGTGGGCAAATGGTTTTTGCTTCAGGCTCTTTATTCCGCCTGGCAGGACAACCCGAAAAAGATCACCGTCTCCACCAACACGCTGGACCACCCCCGTGCGCTTCAGCTCTACCAAATGATGGGTTTTTCGCCCGTCAGCACCTATGAGACATGGGTCGAACCGCTGACGGATACGGAATATCTGGAAATTTCCAGGCGGGGTTAAGCCGCCTGCCGTTATCCTCTGCCCATCAGAGGATAACGGTTGAGGACAGAATCAGAGCTCCTGCCCAAGGTTTACCGCTGTGGGAATTTCCTGGGCTGGGCCGCTTTCCTTTTCGCTGCCACCGGCGGAAAGATGTCCGGCAATCAGCTCGCCGTGAAACTTTGCGATCTCGTAACAGTAGGTGATCTCGCGCTTTTCCTCTGACCAGTAGATATCGGGTCGTCCGCAGCTGCGCGCCGTCAACTTGACGTCTCCCTTGAGGCGATAACCGTCGAAGCTGCGCGCGATCAGGTCGAGAACCTTGGATTCCTTGACGATGGTCGCGTAGATATCCAGAAAGGGATCGCGCACCGGCTCGTAATTCGCGACAAACTTTGTCGTTCCGGCTTTTGCCACATAGGGCTTCAGCGCCTCGTTCCAGCGAGAAACGGTCTGTGGGTAGGCGGTTTCGCAAGCCTTCCAGTCATCTTTCGGAAGCCCCATCATGTCGGCCAGGTCACCATAGCCGCCAGCGTCCTTGCCAACCATCAGGCAGGCCATCTGCCGGTCGCGTGCCGTGTTGGGCACCAGTGACGAATAGAGAGGAGCATTGTGGTCCGGCAGGGCTTGGCCCGAGCGGGCCAGATACCAGCTGTCGGTTGCGTTGACGATGGCAGTATCCAGCCACTCTTCATTGGCTTCGAGCATCATGGTCGCCGCCAGTTGATCGGCGCCGTCGTTTCCGGCTTCCGTCTGGGGGAGAGAAAGGTCGGATATCAGCATGCGCGACGCTTCATGATAAAGACCGAAAATCGCGTTTCCGATCACGAAGTTGACTGTTTGCTGCAATTGCTCGTCGGAAAGATCGTCCAAGGCGGGCGCTGTTTGCGCGTGGGCTACAGGTGAAAGAAGCGAGAAAACGGTGACCAGAGATACGGTGATCAACCTGCGCAGCATGGGCATGAACTTTCCAGAAAGAGGATGTTCGATTGATTGCCACACTCAACGGCACAAGCAATGGGGTGGTTGCCTTCCGACGCAAGAAACGGGTGGATACACGCATGTTTGAAGAGCATAGCGACAAACAAGCAACGCAAAGGAGCCGCTATGACACAGATCACTTTTACCGCCATGCATACAGACGAGTCGGAAGCCTTCCGCCTCGGCAAACCGGATGCCAATGGCCAGAAACCGGAACGCTCGATCGTCTCTGGAACCCTTCCCTGTCGCGCCTGTCTTGGGCACATACGCGACGGCGAAGCGGCGCTCCTGCTGGCCTATCGCCCTTTTCCGGGCCCACAACCCTATGCGGAGACCGGCCCGATCTTCATTCACGCCGAATCATGCGGGGCGTACGCAGCGCGGGAGATATTGCCGCCCATGCTCGACAGTACCGATTATATCGTGCGTGGCTACAGCTCCGACAATCGTATCGTCTATGGCACGGGCGAAGTGACCTCGACGGGCAGAATTGCCAAGCGTGCCAGCGAGCTTCTGACGAGAGAGGATATTGCCTACGTGCATGTTCGCTCTGCGCGCAACAATTGCTATCTGTGCAGGATCGACCGGGCCTAACGTCCCATTCCCGGTTATTTTAGGGAATATCCTAAACGCTCATCAAGCCTTCCGTGCGAGTTTGGCACGATTTGGATGGGAGTGGAACGATGGCTGGCAATCTCTGCATGACAAATCGCGGTGCAAACCGCAGCAAGACCCGCATCTACGGGACGGTTCAGTATTTTACACAAACGGTACAGGGTCGCGTGGTCGATCTCTCGGCCACCGGAATGGCGCTGGAACTCGAAGGACCGTTCGCCGCCGCCAAGGGGAGCCGCGTGACTGTGCGCAGCGACGATCTGGGCTTTATCGAGGGAACAGTGCAATGGCAGCATGCGAACCGGCTTGGTCTGCAATTGCAGCTTTCCACCAATACGCTGGCACAGCTGTCCTCCTATTTCCGCTTTTTCCATGAAGAGGTGAAGCCGACCTTGGCAACATAAAATAATTTACCGGACGGTTTAAAATCCGGGACAAGTCATATGCCCTTCATTTTGATGATGGACTCCTTTCGAATTCGTTTTACGCTGCCGTCATTTCGTACAGTCAGAATTTCATCGAGGAGTTTCCATGTCTTCGCTTATCGGCCTTCATCCCATCACGCGACGGTCCCTGCTGGGCGGCATCGCGGCGTCTTCGGCACTTGTCATGCTGCATCCGTTCGCAGCCCGCGCTCAGGGCAACCAGGCGCATTTGCGCATCATGGAAACGACCGACATTCACGTCCACGTCTTCCCGTATGATTATTATGCCGACAAGCCGAACGACACGCTGGGTCTGGCGCGCACGGCCTCCATCATCGACAGCATCCGCGCCGAGGCCGGAAACTCGATGCTGGTCGATAATGGCGACTTTCTTCAGGGCAATCCGCTGGGCGACTATATTGCCTACGAGCGCGGCATGAAGGCTGGGGACAAGCACCCTGTGATCAATGCCATGAACGTACTGGGTTACGACTGCGGCACATTGGGGAACCACGAGTTCAATTACGGGCTCGATTTCATGTTCAACACGCTGGGCGGAGCAGGTTTTCCCTATGTCTGCGCAAACCTGACGAAAGGCCAGCTTGCGGCCAATCCCAAGCAGGACGATTTGTTCTTCAAACCTTATGTCATCCTCGACAAGCAGATCAAGGACGGCTCCGGCGCGACCAGCACCGTCAAGGTCGGCATCATCGGTTTCGTACCGCCGCAGATCATGATGTGGGACGCCAAGAACCTCGAGGGCAAGGCACAGACGCGCGACATCGTCGATGCCGCCAAGGCGTGGGTGCCGGCGATGAAGGAACAGGGCGCCGATATCGTCATCGCTCTCTCCCACTCCGGCATAGAAGGCAAGGGCCAGAGCGATCGCATGGAAAACGCGTCGCTCTATCTGGCTGGCGTCAAGGATATTGATGCGGTCTTCACAGGCCACCAGCATCTCGTCTTCCCCGGCCCCAAGACATGGGACGGCATTGAAGGTGCCGATCCGGTCAAGGGTACGCTGATGGGTAAACCCGCCGTCATGGCAGGGTTCTGGGGCTCACATATGGGCCTCATCGACCTATTGCTGGAAAAGGACGGCAAAAGCTGGAAGATCGTGGATTTTACCAGTGAGGCGCGCCCGATTTACCACCGCGATGAAAACCGCAAGATCGTGGCAGACGTGAAAGACAAGCCGGAGGTCATTGCCTCCGTCAAGACCGATCATGAAGCCGCACTCGCCTATGTCCGTAGACCGGTTGGCAAGACATCCGCACCGCTCTACTCCTATTTTGCGCTGGTGGCGGATGACCCCTCCGTGCAGATCGTTTCCAATGCGCAGACATGGTATATCAAGGATATGCTCAAGGACGGTCAGTACAAGGATCTGCCGGTGCTTTCGGCGGCTGCGCCCTTCAAGGCGGGCGGTCGTGGCGGCTCGGATTACTACACCGATGTCCCCGCCGGTGACATCGCCATCAAAAACGTGGCCGACCTTTACCTCTACCCCAACACGGTGCAGGCCGTGCTGATCACCGGCGCGCAGGTGAAAGACTGGCTTGAAATGTCGGCCGGCATGTTCAAGACGGTGGAGGCCGGTTCCAAAAACGCACCTTTGCTGAACAATGATTTCCCGTCCTACAATTACGATGTTATCGACGGCGTGACCTACCAGATCGATATTTCCAAGCCGCCGAAATTCGATAAGGACGGGAAGGCGATCAACCCGGAGAGCAACCGCATCGTCAATCTCCAGTTCGGTGGTAAACCCATCGACCCGGAACAGAAATTCGTCGTGGCGACCAACAATTATCGCGCCAGCGGTGGTGGCAAGTTCCCCAATATCGGCTCCGACAAGATCATCTTCGTCGCGCCTGATACCAACCGAGATGTCATCGTGCGCTATATCATCGCGCAGGGCACCATCAATCCCTCGGCAGACGATAACTGGTCGTTCGCGCCGATTGCCAATACCACGGCAGTTTTCGAAACAGGACCGAAGGGGCGGCAATTTGCCAAGGATGTAAAGGGCGCAAAGATCGAGGAAGCCGGTGACGCGTCAGAAGGCTTTGCGAAGTTCCGCCTGATCCTCTGATGCCAAGGCGAGAGGCGTATTCTCGATGATACGCCTCTCGCTCTCGCAGATTTTACCGCATTCTTCTTATTATTTTAGACATCGCATATCTTCGTCGCAAATCCGCCGCGGGACGAGCGCCAGATCCTGGCAATATTTTTTCTCGTTACGGAAAACTTTTTTGCCACTCCACACGTAATGGGTATTGAATAGCTGTTCTTCCGATCTGGCTCCGCAGGAGGTTTTCATGCCCGCTTATCATCCGCCCCGCATCCCGTTTTCAGATGTCACACCGCGTGACGTCTACCTGTCACGTCGCCATTTCCTCGGCGCGGCCGCGGGCATGGCAGCCATTGGTTTGACCGGACGCGATGCCATGGCAGCGCCGCTAACGGCCAAGCCCGGTGCCTACAAGCTGGATGAAAAGCTGACACCGCTGGACGCTGTGACGAGCTACAACAATTTCTATGAATTCGGGACGGGCAAGTCCGACCCGAAGGAAAACGCCGGAAATTTCAAACCGACCCCCTGGACCGTGAAAGTGGACGGTCTTGTCGGCAAACCACAGGAATTCGGCATCGAAGACCTGCTGAAATATCCGCTTGAAGAGCGCACCTATCGCATGCGGTGTGTCGAAGGCTGGTCCATGGCCATTCCGTGGATCGGGTTTTCTCTCTCGACCCTGCTGGACAAGGTCGAGCCGCTGGGCAGCGCCAAGTTCGTTTCGTTCGAGACCGTTGTCAGGCCGGAAGAGATGCCTGGCCAAAGCGGCCTGTTCCAGCCGCTGGAATGGCCCTATATCGAGGGATTACGCCTGGACGAAGCCCGGCACCCCCTGACCATTCTTGCCGTCGGTCTCTATGGTGAAACCTTGCCAAACCAGAACGGCGCGCCGATCCGGCTTGTCGTGCCATGGAAATATGGTTTCAAGGGCATCAAGTCCATCGTCCGTATTTCGCTTGTGGAAAAACAGCCCGAAACGACCTGGAAAAACTCCAACGCCCGCGAGTACGGCTTCTACTCGAATGTGAACCCCACGGTGGACCATCCCCGCTGGAGCCAGGCGACAGAACAACGCATCGGCGAAGGCGGTTTCTTCAGCACGCAGCGCCGACCAACGCTGATGTATAATGGCTATGACGAGGTTGCGAGCCTTTACACCGGACTGGACTTGAAGGCGAATTACTGATCATGGCGCTCGCCCTTTCGCTTCCGTCACTGCCCAAGCGTTACCAGCCAGCGGCAATCTGGGTTGTGTACGCTGTGGGCCTCGCGCCTGGTGTCTGGTACTTTTATCTCGCAGCCACCGGTGGGCTGGGCTTTAACCCGGTCAAGGAATTCGAACATCTGCTGGGCACATGGGCCTTGCGCTTCCTTTGCCTCGGGCTGGTCATCACGCCGCTGCGCGATCTCTTCAACGTCAATCTCATCGCCTACCGGAGAGCGCTGGGATTGATTGCGTTTTACTACGTACTGGCCCACTTCGCCGTGTATATCGTGCTCGACCGTGGACTGGTCTTCAGCTCTATTCTCTCCGATATTCTCAAACGCCCCTACATCATGTTCGGCATGGCGGGTCTCGTGATGCTCATTCCGCTGACGCTCACCTCGAATCGCTGGTCGATCCGCAGGCTAGGCTCCCGCTGGAACACATTGCATAAACTCTCCTACTTCATCTTGATCGCCGGCGTTCTTCACTTCGTGCTGGCGCGAAAGTCGCTGACACTCGAGCCGGTTTTCTACATATCCGTCATGCTCATCCTGCTCGGATATCGGTCGATCCGGCCTGTGATCATGGCTCGAAAGCGGGCTCGCAAAGGGGCGATCTCTTCCAGACCTCCGTCTCGTTAGGTTCTGCCACTTCCATATGCGTAACGTGACGGTCGCTATTCCAAAAAAGACACCAGCGAAGCGTTCTCGTCGTTTCCGACGTGCCGCAAAATCAAAAAAGTAGAGCATACCCGTCAAGTCGCGTTAGCTGAAATGCCAGACAAGAAAGCGCGGCGCATTTTCGCTGATATTGCTCTAGGCGCCAGATCAGCCCATGAACGCGACTTTGCTCGTTGGTACGTAAGCAGGAACAATCCACTCGACGGGTTTGAACACCAGCTTGAATTCTTTGGCCGGGTTATAAATCGTATCCTGCACCAATCCCTGAGATGTCCACTGTTGCTTCCACTGACCTATCGTTTCGGAGCCAAGCGCAATATTACCGCTTTTCGGCTGCAATGTGCTTGGGTATATGCCATGAGCGCTTTGAACAAGCGATCGATCCGGCTGAGGCGCCTTTGCATTTTCAGCTGCAATGTGACTGAGACGAGACCATCGGCGCTCATATGGATGCCACTTATATTGCTTAAGACACATGGCTAGGACCTTAAACTGCCTGCTCCCCATCGTGTTGATGACGTCAAGGTAACGCCACAAAATCGTGAGACCGCCAGTACCGAGCATCCAGCCTTCATTGCCGAATTGTCCCTGATCGACGGCGACATGACCGTGATAAGGGATATTCGTCTTGTCGCCATAATCCTTCTTGAAATCCACCACGCTTTTTGATGCGAGCACATCCTCGAACGAACGAAGATTAGCGTTGAGGAAGTCATTCAGGGTCTCTCCCGCCCCACGCTTCGTGGCCTTATACGTCATCTCCGCTTTGTAGATCTGATTGGCCACAGATTTGTTGAATGCGCTCGCGAATTTTTGATCTTCGACGAAAAGTTTTCTGAGAGATAGATTTACTGGTGTGCCGGTGCCCCCCAGAAAATGCGCGAGATTGCTGCTCGCCAGCGTGTCACGGTTGTTTTCTTTCAACTGTGACCACGCTTTTGCTAAAAATTGCTGATCATTGTAGGTCTGATTGTGCGTCGATAAAGCGTGGGTCCAATTCCAAGCGCCCCACATTAGCACAGGGTAGGCATCACCATCCAACTTACCGGTCACATTGGACGGCTGGGTTATTGCGTCATAGAGCGAATTTGCCTTCGCTATCTCCTGATCGCTCACTGGACGTGTCATTGCTACCACCCTCACCTTTGATCAATGAGCGGATGACCGCTTCCGCGTATCACCTGCTCGCCCGCTTCTGATGAATTCGATCGAACAGTCCCAGCCACAAATAATTCAACTGATGGCAGAAAATATCCAACCAAAACGGGCATAATTATGTTGATGCTTGGAAAAATAGTCACCCATCCAACGACGGCCCCGACGAAGATCGGAAAAAAGCCACCGCAAACGCAAAAAAAGCCGGGTGATTGCTCACCCGGCTTTCAAGACAACTGGCACTTTTCAGCGCCTGATATTATGCAGCTTCGGCTTCGGCAGCCTCTGCAGCGACGCGAGCCTTGTCGGCCTTGCCCTTGGCATCGACATCGCGCTCGACGAACTCGATGACAGCGAGAGCCGCATTGTCGCCCTGGCGGTAGCCGGCCTTCATGATGCGAAGGTAGCCGCCGTTGCGGGTTGCGTAACGTTCAGCGATCGCATCGAACAGCTTGCGAACGGCGTCCTGATCCTTGATCTGCGACAGTGCCTGACGACGAGCGTGCAGGTCGCCGCGCTTGCCGAGCGTCACAAGGCGCTCGACGATCGGACGGATTTCCTTTGCCTTTGGCAAAGTTGTTACGATCTGCTCATGCGTGATGAGCGAAGCAGCCATGTTGGCAAACATTGCCTTGCGGTGGCTGGCGGTTCTATTGAGCTTGCGGCCTGAATTTCCGTGGCGCATTGCTATTCTCCTTTATGCAGGTTCCTATCCGGACCTGCCGTTTCCTGGCACATGCAGGCAACCTGTCTTTTAAGACGGCGCCTGTTGTTTGACGGGGAAAGGCAGTCTTTAGCGGGCCTGCCTTCTTATTGGTTAATACTGGTCTTCGTAGCGCTTTGCGAGATCTTCAATGTTCTCTGGTGGCCATGCGGGCACTTCCATGCCGAGATGCAGACCCATGGAAGCGAGAACTTCCTTGATTTCGTTAAGCGACTTGCGACCGAAATTCGGTGTGCGAAGCATTTCGGCTTCGGTCTTCTGAATGAGGTCGCCGATATAGACGATGTTGTCGTTCTTCAGGCAGTTGGCCGAACGAACAGACAGTTCCAACTCGTCGACCTTCTTGAGAAGCGCCGGGTTGAATGCCAGTTCGGTCACAGATTCTTCTTCTGCTTCCTTCTGCGGCTCGTCGAAGTTGACGAAGACGCCGAGCTGGTCCTGAAGAATACGAGCGGCAAAGGCAACGGCATCTTCGCCGGAAACCGAACCGTTGGTCTCGATCGTCATGATCAACTTGTCGTAATCAAGAACCTGACCTTCACGGGTGTTTTCCACCTTGTAGGACACTTTCTTGACCGGAGAATAAAGGCTGTCCACCGGAATAAGGCCGATAGGGGCATCTTCTGCGCGGTTACGATCTGCGGGCACATAGCCCTTGCCATTGTTGACGGTGAATTCCATGCGGATTTCAGCGCCTTCGTCCAGCGTGCAGATGACGTGGTCGGGGTTGAGGATTTCGATATCGCCAACCGTCTGGATATCGCCAGCAGTTACCGAACCTGGACCCTGCTTGCGCACGACCATACGCTTGGAATCGTCACCATCCATCTTGATGGCAATTTCCTTGATGTTCAGAACGATGTCCGTCACATCTTCCCGAACGCCGGGAATGGAGGAGAACTCGTGCAGAACGCCATCAATCTGTACCGCAGTTACAGCAGCGCCACGCAGAGACGACAAGAGAACGCGGCGAAGCGCGTTACCGAGTGTCAGGCCGAAACCCCGCTCAAGCGGCTCGGCAACGAGTGTCGCCTTCGTGCGGCTCGAAGAGGTGAACTCGACCTTGTTGGGCTTGATCAGTTCCTGCCAATTCTTTTGAATCATCTTTAAACCTTCCGTTCGCCGCCACCATCCAATCGTGGCGGACCGAGCATGATCACCGAGAGGAACTTAAAACGTTCATCGGAGGGTTTGAAGCGTCGGAAGACCGGTCAAGCCGGCAACCCCCACGCCGATTACGCGAAAATTCCGCCAAACCGAAGGTAAGGCGGAACTCCCAGACAGAAACGCGTTAGACGCGACGCTTCTTGCGCGGGCGGCAACCGTTGTGCGGGATCGGCGTCACATCGCGGATGGACGTGATCATGAAACCGGCGGCCTGTAGCGCGCGAAGAGCAGATTCGCGACCGGAACCCGGACCGCAAACTTCAACTTCCAGCGTCTTCATGCCGTGTTCCTGCGCCTTCTTGGCAGCATCTTCAGCAGCGATCTGGGCGGCAAACGGTGTCGACTTGCGCGAACCCTTGAAGCCCTTGGCACCAGCAGACGACCAGGCAATTGCGTTGCCCTGCGCGTCAGTGATGGTGATCATCGTATTGTTGAAGGTCGAATTAACGTGCGCAACGCCCGTCGTGATATTCTTACGTTCGCGACGTTTAACGCGAGCGGCTTCCTTAGCCATGGTATACCTTTCATTGATCTCTGCACCGCCGTAACACCAGCGGCTACACCGGCGATCAGCCTCTTAGAAGCCTTTCGCCAAACTCAGAAAGGCTGGTGCGGCTTGCACCAGCCCTCCCTCTCCGGAAAACCGGAAGATTACTTCTTCTTACCTGCAATCGCCTTCGCTGGACCCTTGCGAGTACGAGCGTTGGTGTGCGTGCGCTGACCGCGTACGGGCAAGCCGCGACGGTGACGCAGACCACGGTAGCAACCGAGGTCCATAAGACGCTTGATGTTCATCGAAGTCTCACGACGAAGATCACCCTCGACGCGATAGTCGCGATCGATTGCTTCGCGGATCTGAAGGACTTCAGCGTCCGTCAGCTGATGAACGCGCTTCTCAGCCGGAATACCGACCTTTGCAACGATTTCCTGCGCGAATTTCGTGCCAATCCCATGGATATAGGTCAAGGCGATAACAACGCGCTTAGCCGTTGGGATGTTGACGCCAGCGATACGTGCCACGTCTATTCTCCTTGCGTTCCAGTTGCCATCCGGCAAGTGGTGCTTTCATTTGAGCGGCACGACTGCCGCCAGTTCAAAATTCGTGTTCGTCACAAGCTAAAACGACCGAACCCGGACTTTCCTTCCCTAAAGGAAAATCCGCGCCAGTCGCTTGGGTTGTCGCGAGTTGGCGCGGTGTAACGGAATCGGTTCAAAAAAGCAACCGGGGCCGTTAAGATTCTTTAGTTATGCGCAACTGAGGATGCAGAGTCGCGTTCTTTTTCAAGAACGCGCTCGATCGCTGCGGTGACGACATCCACATGGGCCATGCCATCGAGTACAACGAGATCGCCCTGCCCCTGGTAATATTCGGACAATGGAGCAGTCTTTTCGCGGTATTCCGACAAACGCTTGCGGAAAGATTCCGGATTGTCGTCCGAGCGCACCGTACCGCCAGCCGCAACCGTCTCAGCCACGCGGTTTTCGATTCGGCGCACCAGCGCTTCCTCGTCCACCTTCAGTTCGATGACAGCATCGAGATCGATACCCTTGTCGCGTAGGTTTTCGCCCAGCGCCTTTGCCTGCGGAACGGTTCGTGGGTATCCATCCAGGATGAACCCCTTGGCACAGTCCGCCTGCTCTATGCGTTCGGAAACGATCTGATTGACGATATCGTCAGATACGAGACCACCCGCGTCCATGACTTCCTTGGCGCGTTTGCCAATCTCAGATCCGTCGCTGACCGCAGCACGAAGCATGTCGCCGGTCGACAGTTGTGGAATGCCATACTTATCCGTCAGGCGTTTTGCCTGGGTGCCCTTGCCTGCACCCGGTGGTCCCAAAAATATCAGTCTCATCGTCCCCTCTTTCCTCCACGCAGTTTCGATTTCTTGATCAGCCCCTCATACTGCTGGGCAATCAGGTGACCCTGAATCTGTGCAACGGTATCAAGAGTTACACTGACTACGATCAAAAGCGAAGTACCACCAAGGGCTAATGGTATGCCCGTCCGCGCGATCAGCGTTTCGGGAAGAATACAGACGAACACGAGATAGATGGCACCGACGACGGTGATTCTGGTCAAGACGTAGTCGATGTATTCAGCCGTCCGTTCGCCTGGACGAATGCCGGGAATAAAGCCACCGTGCTTCTTCAGATTGTCAGCCGTATCCTTCGGATTGAAAACGATCGCGGTATAGAAGAAGGCAAAGAACGCAATCAGGAGACCGTAGAGGAACATGAATAGAGGCTGGCCGTGCTGAAGCGACGCGATAATGGTCGTTGCCCAAGGCGGCAGATTAGTGCTGTTGGTGAAGCCCGCTGCGGTCGCTGGCAGAAGCAGCAGCGACGATGCGAAGATCGCGGGAATGACACCAGCCGTATTCAGCTTCAACGGCAGGTGAGACGTATCGCCCTGGAACATCCGGTTGCCAACCTGTCGCTTTGGATACTGGATCAAAAGACGTCGCTGGGCGCGCTCTACAAAGACGATCAGGGCAATGACGCCGATGGCGACCACGAGTACGGTCAGAATCACAGGTGTCGAGATGGCACCCTGACGACCGAGCTCGAGCGTGCCGGCCAGTGCCTTTGGAAGACCCGCTGCGATACCCGCAAAGATGATCAGCGAAATACCGTTGCCGATACCACGCGACGTGATCTGCTCACCGAGCCACATCAGGAACATCGTGCCGCCGAGCAGCGTGATGACCGTGGAAACGCGGAAGAACCAGCCGGGATCGATCACGAGCCCTGCCCCGCTCTCAAGTCCTGCTGCGATGCCGTAGGCCTGCAACGTTCCGAGAAGCACGGTACCGTAACGCGTGTACTGATTGATGATCTTGCGGCCCGCTTCGCCTTCCTTTTTCAAGGCTTCGAGCGACGGCACGACGGACGTCATGAGCTGCACGATGATCGATGCGGAAATATAGGGCATGATGCCGAGCGCGAAAATCGCCATGCGCTCTACCGCGCCGCCCGCAAACATGTTGAAAAGACCGAGAATTCCGTTGGCCTGCCCCTGGAAGGCGCGTGCGAAAGCTTCCGGGTTCAAACCTGGAAGCGGAATATGCGTGCCAAGGCGATAAACGAGAAGTGCGGCAAGGGTAAACCAAAGACGCTTTTTCAGATCTTCAGCTTTCGCGAAGGTCGAAAAATTCAGGTTTGAGGCCAGTTGTTCCGCTGCTGAAGCCATAAATTTCTCCGCATGACCCTTGTCCAGCGGCACGGAAACCGGCAATTCCGGAAAAGGTCTAAAAGATACTGGTTCAAAAACCGGGCTTTGGACGGATCACGGCTTTATTGCCGATCAACATGCCTCACCCTTGTTTTCGTTCGTCCGTTTCGCATTCCGATGAACACTTGCGAACTGTGAGGCTCTCCCCGCGACACGACCGCATCGCTTGAGAGTATTCGCGTAATCCTCGTTTAATCGATTAGGATTCAAAGGCTTATGCGACTTCTAGAGCAAACGCCCGGAGTGAAACACACCGGGCGTTCGTTGTCTTATATTACTCTGCGGCCTGCGCTGCAACAGCCAGAAGCTTGATGGAACCACCAGACTTCTCGATTTTTTCAACAGCTGTCTTGGAAGCGCCGGCAACTTCGAAGGAAACCTTCGTTGTCAGCTCGCCATCAGCCAGGATGCGAACGCCATCCTTGAGGCGACGGATAACACCGGCAGCCTTGAGGGCAGCGGCATCAACAGTCGACTTTGCGTCCAGCTTGCCTGCATCGATGGCGGCCTGAACGCGGCCGATCGAAACTTCTGCATACTCGGACGCGAAGATGTTGTTGAAGCCACGCTTTGGCAGACGGCGGTAGATCGGCATCTGGCCGCCTTCGAAGCCGTTGACGGCAACGCCGGAACGAGCCTTCTGACCCTTGACGCCGCGACCACCGGTCTTGCCCTTACCGGAACCGATACCGCGACCTACGCGGATACGATCCTTGGTGGAGCCTTCGTTATCTTTAATTTCGTTGAGTTTCATGATGACTTCCTCCGTCTCACTTCTCGTCTACGACGCGAACGAGATGCTGGACAGCACGGATCATGCCGCGAACAGCTGGAGTATCTTCCAGAGTGCGCTGACGGTGCATCTTGTTGAGACCCAGGCCGATCAGCGTCTGGCGCTGGACAGCAGGGCGGCGAATGGGGCTGCCGATCTGTTCGACCGTAACAGTCGTCTTGGCTTCAGTAGTCTTCTTGGCCATGATACTGCTCCTTATTCTTCAGCAGCGTTGCCGGAAGCGGCGCGGCGAGACTGAAGGGTCGCATACTTCAGACCACGCTGTGCAGCGACGTCCTTAGGATGAACCTGGTGCTTCAGAGCGTCGAACGTTGCGCGAACCATGTTGTATGGGTTCGAGGAACCGGTCGACTTGGCGACGACGTCATGAACGCCGAGCGTTTCGAAAACAGCGCGCATCGGACCACCGGCGATGATACCGGTACCAGCCTTCGCGGAGCGAAGAAGAACCTTGCCAGCGCCGTGACGACCATTGACGTCATGGTGCAGCGTACGGCCATCGCGCAGCGGTACAAAGATCAGATCGCGCTTAGCGCTTTCCGTTGCCTTGCGGATCGCTTCAGGCACTTCACGAGCCTTGCCGTGACCAAAGCCAACGCGGCCCTTCTGGTCGCCAACAACGACGAGAGCAGCAAAACCGAAACGACGGCCGCCCTTCACAACTTTCGCAACGCGGTTGATCGCTACCAGCTTGTCAACGAATTCGCTGTCGCGCTCTTCGCGGTTCTGGCGGTCGTCGCGAGAACCTCTTTTTTCCTGTGCCATTGTCCTTGTCCTTTTTCTTTTACGGGTGGAACGGCAAACGAAAAGACCATCGGCTTCATCTCTGAAACCCGCATGGTCCGGTGAAAACCTGCCCGGATGTGACCGGGCAGGTAAAAGATTAGAAGTTCAGACCGCCTTCGCGGGCAGCTTCAGCCAAGGCCTTGATGCGGCCGTGGTAAATGAAGGCGCCGCGATCGAATACGACATCCTTAACGCCAGCCTTGCCGGCGCGTTCGGCAACCAGCTTGCCAACTGCGGCCGCTGCTGCAACGTCCGCACCCGTCTTCAAGGACGAGCGCAGATCCGTATCGAGTGTCGAGGCAGACGCAAGCGTCTTGCCGGCGACATCATCGATAACCTGAACGTAGATGTTCTTCGACGAGCGATGAACCGACAGGCGCGGGCGACCGTTGGCAACCGCCTTAATCTGGCGGCGCACGCGGCTCGCGCGACGTGCAAGTGCTTCTTTCCTGCTAGCCATTTCGCGTGATCCTTACTTCTTCTTGCCTTCTTTGCGGATGATCCGTTCTTCGGCGTACTTGACGCCTTTGCCCTTGTAGGGCTCGGGACCACGGTATTCGCGGATTTCCGCGGCAACCTGACCGACCTGCTGCTTGTTGATACCCGAAACGATGATTTCCGTAGGCTTCGGAACGGCAATCGTGATGCCTTCCGGAGTCTGGTAAACCACGTCGTGGCTGAAACCGAGTGCCAGCTGCAGGTTCTTGCCCTGCATGGCAGCACGATAACCAACGCCGTTGATTTCGAGCTTGCGTTCGTAGCCGTCCTTGACACCCTTGAAGATGTTCTCGACCATCGTGCGGGACATGCCCCACTTGGAACGAGCTTCCTTGCTGTCGCTGGACGGCGTTACGGACACCGCGTTATCTTCCAGTTTAACCTGAACTTCGTCATTGGCGACGAAGAACAGTTCACCCTTAGGACCCTTGGCAGTAATCTTCTGGCCGTCGACAGTGGCCGTCACACCTGCGGGAACCTGAACGGGCTTTTTACCGATACGAGACATATTTCTATCCTGTCTGTCCGTTAAGGAGATCCTTGCTCAGTCTTAGAAGACGGAGCAAAGAACCTCGCCACCAACGTTCTGTTCGCGAGCCTGGTGATCGGCCATCACACCCTTCGGAGTCGAAAGGATGGTGATACCGAGGCCGTTCGCAACCTGCGGGATGGACTTGACCGAGACATAAACTCGGCGGCCCGGCTTGGAAACGCGGCCGATCTCACGGATCACGGATGCGCCTTCGTAGTATTTCAGTTCAATCGTGAGTTCGGACTTGCCGTTCTCAAAATCAACCTTCGAATAACCGCGAATGTAGCCTTCAGCCTGAAGCACGTCGAGAACGCGTGCGCGCAGGCTGGATGCCGGTGTGTTGACCGAAGACTTGCGACGGGCTGCACCATTGCGGATTCGGGTGAGCATATCACCCAACGGATCAGTCATTGTCATGTGCCCGTCTCCTTACCAGCTGGACTTGACAATACCCGGCACCTTGCCGGAATTGCCCAACTCGCGAAGCGCAATACGCGACATCCCAAGTTTGCGGTAGAACGCGCGCGGACGGCCCGTTACTTCGCAGCGGTTGCGGATACGCGTCTTCGAGCCGTCACGCGGCAGCGAAGCGAGCTTCAGGGTTGCCTGGAACCGCTCTTCAATCGGAAGGGACTGGTTCATGACAATTGCCTTAAGGGCGGCACGCTTGCCAGCCTGTGAGGCAACCGTCTTGCGGCGGCGCTTGTTCTTTTCAACTGCGCTTGTTTTCGCCATATCGGAGTTCCTTTTCTACGCTCGTCGTTACGGTTACTGACGGAACGGGAAGTTGAACTCTGTCAAAAGAGCCCGTGCTTCGTCGTCCGAGTTTGCCGTCGTGCAAACGATGATGTCCATGCCCCACATCTGATCAACCTTATCGTAGTTGATCTCTGGGAACACAATGTGCTCCTTGATGCCCATGGCGAAGTTGCCACGGCCGTCAAAGCTCTTGGGGTTCAGACCCCGGAAGTCGCGAACGCGCGGAAGCGCGATGTTAACCAGACGATCAAGGAATTCGTACATGCGGACGCCACGAAGTGTAACCTTCGCGCCGATTGGCATGTGTTCGCGAACCTTGAAGCCCGCGATGGAATTGCGAGCCTTCGTGATGACAGGCTTCTGACCAGCAATCGCTGCCAGATCGCCAGCAGCAACCGTCGGCTTCTTGGAGTCAGCAGTTGCTTCGCCAACGCCCATGTTGATGACGATCTTGTCCAGCTTGGGGATCATCATCACGTTTGCGTAGGAGAACTTCTCCTGCATTGCGCCACGAATACGGGAAACGTATTCAGCCTTGAGACGCGGCTCGTACTTGGACTCAGCCATCGATCACTTCTCCCGAACGCTTGGCCACACGGACCTTCTTGCCATCAACAACCGAGAAACCAACGCGGGTTGGCTTGCCATCCTTATCGGCGATGGCGAGGTTGGAAATGTGCAAGGAAGCTTCCTTGTTGATGATGCCGGCTTCCTGGCCCTGGGTCTGGCGCTGGTGACGTTTCACCATGTTGACGCCACTCACAAAAGCCCGATCTTCTTTCGGCAAGACCTGTGTTACTTCGCCGGTACGGCCCTTGTCCTTACCGGTCAATACGACAACCTTGTCGCCTTTACGAATTTTCTGCATCGCTATCGCTCCTTACAGTACTTCTGGAGCCAGCGAGATGATCTTCATGTGGTTCTTTGCGCGAAGTTCGCGTGGAACCGGTCCGAAGATACGGGTGCCGATCGGCTCTTTCTTGTTATCGATAAGAACGGCTGCGTTGTTATCGAAACGGATGACGCTGCCATCAGCGCGGCGGATGTCTTTAGCGGTACGCACAACAACCGCCTTCATCACGTCGCCCTTTTTAACGCGGCCGCGCGGAATGGCTTCCTTGATCGAAACGACAATGATGTCGCCAACGGAAGCATACTTGCGCTTCGAGCCGCCCAGCACCTTGATGCACATGACACGACGTGCGCCGGAATTATCCGCCACGTCGAGGTTTGTTTGCATCTGAATCATGTCAGGTCGCCTTCTTGTTGTTACCGGACCGGTTGGGCACGTTTAACAAACAGCCCCCTGTTCCAGCTTATGAATGTCTCTGTTTTCGCGCGGAATAATCGTGACAGGGTGGTTTCCTAAAGGACCTTCCGTGCGCATCAAAGCAAAAGAACGCCCGTGAACGAGCGTCCTTGCGCTGCTTCATACAGACTTCCGCGCATATAGCAAGACCTGCGCGAAAATCAGTTGAAATTATGCCTGGGCGGAAACGACCGTCCAGCGCTTATCCTTGGAGATCGGTGCGCATTCCTCGATGGAAACGACATCGCCGATCTTGAATTGGTTGTTCTCGTCGTGCGCCTTGTATTTTTTCGAACGACGAACGGTCTTCTGAAGCAGCGGGTGAGCGAATCGACGCTCAACACGAACTACAACGGTCTTCTCGTTCTTGTCGGACACAACGACGCCCTGCAGAATGCGTTTAGGCATATTATTCTTCCTTTAGGCCTTGGCTTCTGCCGCCTTCTGGCGGGCAATGGTTTTCACGCGGGCGATGTCCTTGCGGACTTCGTCGATGCGCGAGGACTTTTCCAGCTGGCCGGTTGCCTTCTGAAAGCGCAGATTGAACTGCTCTTTCTTCAGGTCGACAAGCTTGTCCTTGAGCTGATCGGCGCTGAGGCCGCGAACGTCTTCGGCTTTCATGGTGCCTGCTCCTTACTCTGCGATGCGCTGAACGAAGCGCGTCTTAACCGAGAGCTTGGCAGCGCCGAGACGAAGCGCCTCGCGGGCGATCTCCTCGGAAACACCGTCGATCTCGAACATCATACGACCGGGCTTGACCTTGCATGCCCAGTATTCAACAGAACCCTTGCCCTTACCCATACGAACTTCGGTCGGCTTTGCCGTGACCGGAGTGTCTGGGAATACGCGGATCCACACACGACCAGCGCGCTTCATGTAACGCGTGATCGCGCGGCGGGCCGCCTCGATCTCGCGCGCGTTAACGCGGTTCGGTTCCTGCGACTTCAAGCCGAATTCACCGAATGCCAGGTCAAAGCCGCCCTTGGCCACACCTTTGATGCGACCCTTAAACTGCTTACGGTACTTAGTACGCTTTGGCTGCAACATTTTCTAACTTCTCCGAGCTTATCTTTCGCCAGCGTCAATCAAGCGTTTTCGCGGCGACGGTCGCCACGATCACCGCGCTGCTCACGGCTTGCAGGGCCCTGTGCATCGCCTTCTAGACCACGACGTTCAGAAGCCATCGGATCGTGCTCAAGGATTTCGCCCTTGAAGATCCAGACCTTGATGCCGCAAATACCGAACGCCGTTGTAGCTTCAGCCACACCGTAGTCGATGTCTGCACGCAGAGTGTGCAATGGAACGCGACCTTCGCGGTACCATTCGGTACGAGCGATTTCAGCGCCGCCAAGACGACCACCGCAAGTGATCTTGATGCCTTCGGCGCCAAGACGCAGTGCGGACTGAACAGCACGCTTCATGGCACGGCGGAAAGCCACACGACGTTCGAGCTGCTGAGCGATCGACTGTGCAACGAGTGTTGCGTCGATTTCCGGCTTGCGCACTTCAACAATGTTGAGGTGCGTTTCAGACGCGGTCATCTCGGAAATCTTCTTGCGAAGCTTCTCGATGTCTGCACCCTTCTTGCCGATGATCAGACCCGGGCGAGCCGAGTGAATGGTCACGCGGCACTTCTTGTGCGGACGTTCGATGACGACCTTGGCGATGCCAGCCTGCTTCAATTCCTTGGTCAGGTAAGCACGGATCTTGAGGTCTTCGTGCAGCAGCTTGCCGTATTCGGCAGTGTCTGCATACCAGCGGCTATCCCAAGTGCGGTTGATACCGAGGCGGAAGCCGATTGGATTGATTTTCTGACCCATTATGCGGCCTCCCCTTTTTCTTCCACTTCACGAACAACGATCGTCAGGTGAGAGAACGGCTTTTCGATGCGCGACGCACGACCACGGCCACGAGCGTGGAAACGCTTCATGGTGATGGACTTGCCAACATAGGCCTCGGCTACGACAAGAGCGTCGACGTCGAGGTCATGGTTGTTTTCCGCGTTGGCGATTGCCGATTCCAGCGTCTTCTTGACGGTGGCGGCGATGCGCTTGCGAGAAAACTCGAGCTCGGCGAGAGCGCGATCGACCTTTTTACCACGGATAAGAGCGGCAACTAGGTTAAGTTTCTGGGGGCTGACGCGAAGCGTACGGGCAATGGCCTGAGCCTCATTGTCCTTCAGCCGGCGTTCGGTCTTAGCCTTCGCCATGTTTACTTCCTCTTTGCCTTCTTGTCCGCACCATGACCGTAATAGGTCCGGGTCGGAGAGAATTCACCGAACTTGTGACCGACCATGTCTTCGTTGACAGAGACGGGTACATGCTTGCTGCCGTTGTAGACGCCGAATGTCAGACCAACGAACTGAGGCAGGATCGTGGAGCGACGGCTCCAGATCTTGATCACTTCACTGCGTCCGCCTTCGCGTACCTTCTCAGCCTTAGTGAGAAGATAACCGTCAACAAACGGACCTTTCCATACTGAACGAGCCATTTGAGAGTTCCTCTCTTACTTCTTGCGCTGATGGCGCGAACGCATGATGAACTTGTCGGTCGACTTGTTGGAGCGAGTCCGCTTGCCCTTTGTGGGTTTACCCCACGGAGTCACCGGATGGCGACCACCAGACGTACGACCTTCACCACCACCATGAGGGTGATCGACAGGGTTCATCACGACACCGCGAACGTGAGGCTTCTTGCCGCGCCAGCGTGAACGACCGGCTTTGCCGTCGTTTGTGTTGCCATGATCGGCATTCGAGACAGCACCGATCGATGCAAGGCAAGAGCCATGCACCAGACGCTGCTCACCGGAGTTCAAGCGAAGGATCGCCATCCCTGCATCGCGACCAACGAGCTGAACATACGTGCCGGCGGAGCGGGCAATCTGACCACCCTTGCCTGGCTTCATCTCGACGTTGTGGATGATCGAACCGACTGGAATGTACTGAAGAGGCATTGTGTTGCCTGGCTTCACGTCCACTGCCTTTTCGGATGCGATCACCTTGTCACCGGCAGCGATACGCTGTGGCGCGAGAATGTAAGCCTGTTGGCCGTCCGTGTATGTCACGAGCGCGATGAATGCGGTGCGGTTAGGGTCATATTCCAGACGCTCGACCGTACCTTCAACGTCGAATTTACGACGCTTGAAGTCTACGAGACGGTAGGTCCGCTTGTGACCGCCGCCCTGAAAACGAACGGTGATCCGGCCCTGGTTGTTACGGCCACCCTTCGAGCTGAGGCCCTCTGTGAGAGCCTTTACCGGCTTGCCCTTGTAGAGCGAAGACCGGTCCACGATAACCAGCTGACGCTGGCTTGGCGTGGTCGGATTGAAACTTTTCAATGCCATTGTATTTGTTCCCTTTTGGGTCTTTGCCCGCTTGGGCCTAACCTTTTAGAGTCCGGTGGACACGTCTATGGATTGACCTTCGGCCAGCGTAATGATGGCTTTTTTGACATCCTTACGCTTACCAGCGAATCCACGGAAACGACGAGTCTTACCCTTGCGGATAAGCGTGTTCACTGCCGTGACCTTGACGCCGAAGAGTGCTTCGACTGCAGCCTTGATTTCAGGCTTCGAAGCGTCTTTGGCGACGTTGAATACGACCTGGTTCTGTTCAGAGACCAGCGTCGACTTTTCCGTGATCGAAGGAGATACGATCACATCGTAGTGGCGAAGATCCGTCATTTGAACCGCTCCTCAAGGGCTTCAACCGCAGCCTTGGACAGCACGAGCTTGCCGCGGCGCAGGATGTCGTAAACATTGATGCCCTGGATCGGCAGAACGTCCACATTCGGAATGTTCTGGGCTGCGAGCTTGAAGTTTCCATCAAGTTCAGCGCCACCGATAACGAGAGCGTTGGTCAGGCCAAGCGTTGCGAAGTGGCCAAGCAGACCCTTTGTCTTTGCATCGGTCGCAACGAGCTGATCAACAATGATCAGTTCTTCGGACTTCAGCTTTGCAGACAAAGCATGACGCAATGCAAGCGCGCGGACCTTCTTGGGAAGATCGTGAGCGTGGCTGCGAACGACTGGGCCGTGGGCTTTGCCGCCGCCGCGAAACTGCGGTGCGCGAGCCGAATGGTGACGAGCGCGGCCCGTACCCTTCTGCTTGTACATCTTTGCACCCGTGCGGGAAACTTCCGAACGGTTCTTGCTCTTGTGCGTTCCCTGCTGCTTCTTGGCGAGCTGGTAACGAACCATGCGGGCCAGGATGTCCTGGCGTGGGTCGAGGCCGAAAATTTCGTCCGACAGGGATACCGTGCCGGCGTCTTTTCCCTCGAGGGTTTTGACGTTCAATTCCATGATGAGGCTCCCTTACTTCGCTGCCGACTTAACGGCGTCGCGGACGATGATCCAGGAACCCTTGGAACCGGGAACGGCGCCCTTCACGAGGATCAAACCGCGACCCTCATCAGTCGAAACCACTTCCAGATTCTGGGTGGTGACGCGTGTGCTGCCCATGTGACCAGCCATGCGCTTGCCCTTCCAGACCTTGCCGGGATCCTGGTTAGAACCCGTCGAACCGTGAGCACGGTGCGATACGGAGTTACCGTGCGATGCGCGGCCACCACCGAAGTTGTGACGCTTCATCGAACCGGCAAAACCCTTACCGATCGTCGTGCCGGTAACGTCTACCAGCTGGCCTGTCTGAAAATGATCTGCGGTCAGTGTTGCACCGACGTCGATGAGGTTTTCGGGGGAAACCCGGAACTCAACGAGCTTTGCTTTCGGCTCGACGCTGGCAGCGGCAAAATGACCGCGGAGTGCCTTTGTCGTATTCTTGACCTTGGACTGGCCCGCACCGAGCTGAACTGCAGTGTAGCCATTCTTGTCTTCTGTGCGCTGGGAAACAACTTGTACGTTGTCCAAACGCAGTACCGTTACTGGGATATGCTCACCGGCGTCATTATAGACCCGAGTCATACCCACTTTCTGTGCAATCACACCTGAACGCATTGGTTCAATCCTCTTGCGAGCCTTGAAGGGAGAACCCTCTGTGGCCTTTGTTAAGGAGTTCCCTTCGACGTCTCACGACGTTTCCGGTCTCCGGATTGGAAGTCGTTGGATCGCTCCACGTACCTTCCTTGTTATATCGGCCCTTGCTTTCACAAGGTCGGGCCGAGGTCTTAGAGCTTGATTTCGACGTCAACGCCAGCAGCCAGGTCGAGCTTCATCAAAGCATCAACGGTCTGTGGTGTCGGGTCTACGATATCGAGAAGGCGCTTGTGCGTCCGCATTTCGAACTGCTCACGGCTCTTCTTGTCAACGTGAGGAGAACGGTTGACTGTAAATTTTTCGATGCGGGTTGGCAGTGGAACCGGGCCGCGAACGCTGGCGCCGGTGCGCTTGGCGGTCGACACGATTTCACGGGTGGAGGCATCGAGGATCCGGTGATCAAACGCCTTGAGGCGGATACGGATATTCTGGCCGTTCATTCGTCTTGTCCTTGTTCTTTGTCTTTGCATTTCCGCACGCGGAAATACATGAACCTATTGATCGTGGCGCCGCAGATTTTCAAAAATCAAGAGGAATGCGAAGCAGCATCCCAATCATTTCGGTAGTCTGTAAGGTTAAAATCACCGGGCCTCGCGACTGATCACGAATCCAGACTGGTGAGTGTGAGTGCGCGTTTACGCCCTTTCACCGAATTTTTCAAGCCTTAAAAATGCAACGCAACGATGCTTTTCACAAAACGTTCGATGGCGGTGTTTTCCACACCGCCATCGAACATAATCACACAGCAGGCAAGACGCCCGCTCTTTCCGCGACGGTGCCAGAGCACCGCCAGCGTTTATTACTCGACGATCGAAGCGACGATGCCGGCGCCGACGGTACGGCCGCCTTCGCGGATCGCGAAGCGCAGCTTTTCTTCCATCGCGATTGGAACGATCAGTTCGACTTCAACAGTGACGTTGTCGCCTGGCATAACCATTTCCGTGCCTTCTGGAAGCGAAACGATACCGGTCACATCCGTCGTGCGGAAGTAGAACTGTGGACGGTAGTTCGTGAAGAACGGTGTATGACGACCGCCCTCTTCCTTCGTCAGAATGTAGGCTTCCGCAATGAACTTCTTGTGCGGCTTGACAGAACCTGGCTTGCACAGGATCTGACCACGCTCAACGCCATCGCGCTGCACGCCACGGATCAGCGCGCCAACATTGTCGCCAGCCTGACCCTGATCGAGCAGCTTGCGGAACATTTCAACGCCGGTCACAGTCGTCTTGGTCGTGGCGCGAATGCCGACGATTTCAACTTCTTCACCAACCTTGACGATACCGCGCTCAACGCGACCCGTGACAACCGTACCACGGCCGGAGATCGAGAACACGTCTTCGATCGGCAGCAGGAATGGCAGGTTGATCGGACGCTCTGGCGTTGGAATGTAGGCGTCGACCTGAGCCATCAGCTCGCGGATCGCGTCTTCGCCGATCTTCTTGTCCGAATCTTCGAGAGCGGCAAGAGCCGAACCCTTGACGATTGGAATATCGTCGCCTGGGAAATCGTAGGACGACAGAAGTTCGCGAACTTCCAGTTCTACCAGTTCCAGAAGCTCTTCGTCGTCAACCTGGTCAACCTTGTTGAGGAACACAACGATCGCAGGAACGCCAACCTGACGGGCCAGCAGAATGTGCTCGCGGGTCTGTGGCATCGGGCCGTCGGCAGCCGAGCAAACCAGGATCGCGCCGTCCATCTGGGCAGCACCGGTGATCATGTTCTTCACATAGTCGGCGTGGCCGGGGCAATCGACGTGCGCGTAGTGACGGTTCGGCGTCTCATATTCAACGTGGGCCGTCGAAATCGTGATACCGCGGGCCTTTTCTTCCGGTGCAGCGTCGATCTGGTCGTATGCCTTGAACTCGCCGAAATACTTCGTGATCGCAGCAGTCAACGACGTCTTGCCGTGGTCAACGTGACCAATCGTGCCAATGTTGACGTGCGGCTTGTTGCGCTCAAACTTGCTCTTTGCCATTCGTGGCTCTCCATTCCTGTCCCGTAAAGGGAATAAACTCTAAATTTCGTTTGGGGCGTACCCCGATCACTTCTGACCGGAGTACTTTGCCTGGATTTCCGTAGCAACGTTGCTTGGAACCGGCGAATAGTGATCGAAGGTCATCGAATACTGCGCGCGGCCCTGGGACATGGAGCGCAGGTTGTCGACGTATTTGAACATGTTGGCCAGTGGCACATGCGCGTTGATAACAACGGCAATACCGCGGCTCTCCTGACCCTGGATCTGACCGCGACGCGAGTTCAGATCGCCGATAACGTCACCGACGTAATCTTCAGGCGTAACAACCTCAACCTTCATCATCGGCTCGAGAAGCTGTGCACCAGCCTTCTTCGCTGCTTCACGGAAGCAGGCACGCGACGCGATTTCGAACGCCAGAACCGAGGAGTCAACGTCGTGGTATGCGCCGTCGATCAAGGTTGCCTTGACACCCAACATTGGGAAGCCAGCGAGCGGACCGGAAGACAGGACGCTTTCGATACCCTTCTGAACGCCCGGGATGTATTCCTTCGGAACAGCACCACCAACGATCTTGGACTCGAACTTGAAATCTTCGCCGTCCGGGTTTGGTTCGAAAACGATCTTCACACGAGCGAACTGACCGGTACCACCGGACTGCTTCTTGTGTGTGTAATCTTCTTCGTGCTGACGCGTGATCGTTTCACGGTAAGCAACCTGCGGAGCACCAACGGTAGCTTCGACCTTGAACTCGCGACGCATACGGTCAACGAGAATATCGAGGTGAAGTTCGCCCATGCCGGCAATGATCGTCTGACCGGATTCTTCATCCGTCTTGACGCGGAACGATGGATCTTCAGCAGCCAGGCGGTTAAGCGCGAGGCCCATCTTTTCCTGGTCGCCCTTGGTCTTCGGTTCGATCGCGATCTGGATAACCGGCTCAGGGAATTCCATGCGCTCAAGGATAACTGGCTTCAGGGGATCGCAAAGCGTGTCGCCTGTCGTCGTTTCCTTGAGGCCAGCCAGAGCAACGATGTCGCCAGCAAAGGCTTCTTCGATGTCTTCGCGCGAGTTGGAGTGCATCTGAAGCATACGGCCGACGCGCTCGCGCTTGTCCTTGACCGTGTTGATGACAGAAGTACCCTTTTCGAGCTTGCCCGAATAGATGCGTGCGAAGGTGAGCGAACCAACGAAGGGGTCGTTCATGATCTTGAATGCGAGCATGGAAAGCGGCTCGCTGTCATCAGGATGACGTTCGATTTCGGCTTCTGTCTTGAAGTCGATGCCCTTGATCGCAGGAATGTCGAGCGGCGAAGGCAGGTAATCGCAAACGGCGTCGAGAAGGGGCTGAACGCCCTTGTTCTTGAACGCGGTACCGCAGAACATCGGATGGAACTTCACGTCGATGGTGCCGCGGCGAACAAGAGCACGGATCTTGTCATTGTCGGGCATTTCGCCGTTCAGGTAGGCTTCCATTGCTTCTTCATCGATATCGACGACCTGTTCGATCATCTTCTCGCGATATTCAGCTGCCTTTTCCTTCATGTCGTCAGGGATTTCGACAACATCCCACTGAGCGCCAAGCGACTCGTCGCGCCAGATCAGAGCGTTCATTTCGATCAGATCGATCACGCCCTTGAATTCTGTTTCCGCACCGATTGGAAGCTGCATGACAACAGCGATAGCACCGAGACGAGTCTTGATCATTTCTACCGAGCGGTAGAAGTCAGCACCGGTCTTGTCCATCTTGTTGCAGAAGATCATCCGCGGAACGTTGTACTTTTCAGCCTGACGCCAGACGGTTTCCGTCTGCGGCTCTACACCGGCGTTGGCATCGAGAAGCGCGATCGCACCATCGAGAACGCGCAGCGAACGTTCAACTTCAATCGTGAAGTCAACGTGGCCGGGGGTGTCAATAATGTTGAAACGGCGCATCTTGCCATCGCGACCCTTCCAGAAGGTCGTGGTGGCAGCAGAGGTAATGGTGATACCACGCTCCTGCTCCTGTTCCATCCAGTCCATCGTGGCTGCGCCATCATGAACTTCGCCGATCTTGTGCGACTTGCCGGTGTAATAAAGAATACGCTCGGTGGTCGTCGTCTTACCGGCGTCGATATGCGCCATGATACCGAAATTGCGGTAGTCTTCGATTTTATATTCGCGAGCCATAACGGACTGCCTTTCGGATCGTTTAGATTACCAGCGGTAATGCGAGAATGCGCGGTTGGCGTCTGCCATCTTGTGCGTGTCTTCGCGCTTCTTGACCGCAGAGCCACGATTGTTTGCTGCATCCATGAGTTCGCCAGACAGGCGATCAACCATGGTTGTTTCATTGCGCTTGCGCGCAGCAGCGATCAGCCAGCGGATCGCGAGAGCCTGCCGGCGCTCTGGACGAACATCGACCGGAACCTGGTAGGTTGCACCACCGACGCGGCGCGAGCGCACTTCAACGTGCGGAGCGACATTGTCGAGGGCCGAATGGAAGATGCCGAGCGGCTCTGCCTTGGACTTGCCCTGAACGACGTCGAACGCGCCGTAAACGATGCTTTCTGCGACCGACTTCTTGCCGTGAAGCATGATGGCGTTCATGAACTTGGTAACGATCAGATCGCCGAACTTCGGGTCCGGATTGATCTCACGCTTTTCTGCACTATGGCGACGGGACATATTCTTGTCTCTCAATTGTTAGGGACGCTTTACCACGCGGAGAACCTCGCGCAGCGCCTGAATTTGTTCGAACCCGAATTACTTCGGACGCTTCGCACCATACTTGGAGCGGCGCTGCTTGCGGTTCTTGACGCCCTGCGTATCGAGAACACCACGGATGACGTGGTAACGAACGCCTGGCAAGTCCTTTACGCGGCCGCCACGGATCATGACAACGGAGTGTTCCTGAAGGTTATGGCCTTCACCTGGAATGTAACCGATGACTTCAAAACCGTTGGTGAGGCGGATCTTGGCAACCTTACGAAGAGCCGAGTTAGGCTTCTTAGGGGTCGTTGTGTAAACGCGTGTGCAAACGCCGCGCTTCTGTGGGTTTTCCTGCAGTGCAGGAACCTTATTGCGCTTTACCTGTGCCTGACGTGGCTTGCGGATCAGCTGGTTTACGGTAGGCATATAACCATCCCTTGCAAAAACTACTTTAGCCACCCTCACGGATGGCGGTTATACCGTTTCCGGCAACGACGCACGCATGGCTTCATGCATAAATCGTGGCCCTATCCGTTTTTGACGGATGGACCACCAAGAGCAGAGGACGTAAATCCTACGTCTTGCATGCAACAATCGTGTCTCGTACGTGTTTTTGGACCCTTGTTTGAGGCAATCTCTGGAACGAGTCGTTCCAGAAAGCCAAACCTCACATTGGTTCCGATGGCGGGCGTACTACTGTTTTACCCCGCTTTCGTCAAGGGCGATTCAACATTTAGTCCCCGCGCACGCGCCCTGGACGCCTTTGGCATACAGGATTTCGAAAGCCTATAACATAATGTCCCTCCCCGTGCACGCTTTTCCCAATCTCACCTTTGGCTTTTGCGAAAAGCGGTCTATTGATTCCCTCAAGGCGAGGGCTCGTGCCACCGCCAGACGATTATAACCAGAAAAGGAATCGCGTCATGATTACAGAACCAGACAACGACAACGGACGCGACGACGCCATGGTCTTCATCGTCATCGGCAAGGCCTATGAGCGTGAAGGCGACGACGGCATCGATATCCACGTCATCCTCAAGGCGCCTGATGACGACAGCGCCGTGCGTGAAGCCCTGAACGCGCTCTCCGAAGAAGGCTTCCTCGAAGCTGACCTCGACCAGATCGGCATGCTGACCGACATTCCCGACGAGGAACCCCATGCGTCGGCCTATCAGGGCGCGCTTGAGGGGGAAGTGGCGATTATCCGGTTTGCTTGAGGAAATGTTGGGCGCGCTGGATTGCCAGTGCGCTCAAGCAACGCCGACGAAGACTGCCAGTGATCTCGTGACCGAAAGCATCATGTCGTCGCCAACGTGACCGAATACTGGCCGTGACTTATTTCGCAGCATAGTCATGGACATGTCGATCATCACCTGAGATGGCTTGGTCAATCCGTTTCAAGATGAAGGCTAACCTGTGACTGTAACGCGTATGAACGTTGCGTCAACCAGTGTGCCAGAAAGCAACAACACTGTAACCGTTGCTGTATCTGAAAAGTAATCAGCTTGAATGATCAAGGCAGGGCGTGGCTTGCCAAAACCACTTGAAACAGACATCGTTACGATATCCCCTCGCCTCACTCAGAAACGTCATCATCCAGATCAGCCATCGCGTCGTTCGCAAAGACCAGTTTTGCCTGACGGCGGCACTCTTCAGTAAAGCCAGCGCAGCGCGTGTCTGGAACCCAATTCTGCGATGGGCGAAGGCCAGACGCGCGAAGAGCGTCATGACGCTTCTGTACACGATGGTTGAAAGGCGTCGGCATGATAGCCCCCGGTTTTCGTCACATGTAACAATACAGCCAGATTTAATTTTCTAAATTTCTCAGTGAGATCTTCACCTTCCATCAATCTCGGCATGAACGCCGCATTCTCGCAAGCCGGATTTATCCTCCCTCCTGCTGACTACCCCACCTGACCCATTGAACCGGCACGAAACAAAAAAACGCCCGGATCACTCCGGGCGTTTCCATTTAGACCAGACTGAGCCTCTTTCGAGGCCCCTGCCCCAACAACCATTATTCGGCAGCAGGAGCCTTGTCTGTCATGTCCTGCAACATCTGGTTTGCGGAAGACGAGCCTGTGCTCTTCTTGCGCTCTTCGATGATGAGTTCGTCGCGGCCCGTCGCGATGCGGCGGATCTGGGTCATGGTGCCGCCAGTACCGGCCGGGATGAGACGGCCGACGATGACGTTTTCCTTCAGACCCTGCAGCGTGTCCGTCTTGCCGGCGATTGCAGCTTCCGTGAGAACCTTTGTGGTTTCCTGGAACGAAGCAGCCGAGATGAACGATGGCGTCTGCAGCGATGCCTTGGTGATACCCAGAAGAACCGGGTCGCCATAGGATGGCTTCTTGCCTTCGTCAATCAGACGATCGTTGTTGTCTTCCATCTCGATGCGATCGACGCTGTCGCCCACGATGTAATGCGAGTCACCTGCATCGGTGATTTCCACCTTCTGCAGCATCTGACGCACGATCACTTCGATGTGCTTGTCGTTGATGACAACACCCTGCAAGCGGTAAACTTCCTGGATTTCGTTCACGAGGTAGGAAGCCAAAGCCTCTACGCCCTTGATCGCCAGAATGTCGTGCGGTGCCGGGTTACCATCGAGAATGTATTCGCCCTTCTCGATGTAGTCGCCTTCCTGAAGGTGGAACGGCTTGCTCTTCGGGATCAGGTATTCGACTGGTTCGACACCATCTTCCGCAGGCTCGATCTGGACGCGACGCTTGTTCTTGTAGTCGCGGCCGAGACGGATCGTACCATCGATTTCGGCGATGATAGCGTGATCCTTTGGACGACGCGCTTCGAAGAGTTCGGCAACACGCGGCAGACCACCGGTGATGTCCTTGGTTTTGGCGCTTTCCAGCGGAGAACGCGCAAGCACGTCACCCTGGAAGACCTTCATGCCAGGCTCGACCGACAGGATGGCATCGACCGACAGGTGGAAGCGGGCTTCGCTACCACGTGCAAGCTTTGCAACATTGCCGGATGCATCCTTGATGACGATCGCAGGCTTCAGATCCGAACCACGTGGTGTCGAACGCCAGTCGATAACCTGACGCTTGGTGATACCGGTGGATTCGTCGGTCGCTTCCAGAACGGAAAGACCATCGACCAGATCTTCGAAGTGAACGGTCCCTTCCACTTCCGTCATCATTGGACGTGTGTAAGGGTCCCACTCAGCCAGACGCTGACCGCGCTTCACCTTGTCGCCATCGTCAACGAACAGCTTGGAGCCATAGGCCACACGCTGCGAGGAACGCTCGACGCCGCGCTCATCGAGAATGGTGACGGACATGTTACGTCCCATCGCAATGAGAATGTTGTCCGAGTTGCGAAGGCTGTTACGGTTCTTGATCTGGATCGTACCTTCGTACGACGCTTCAAGGAACGACTGGTCGACCACGTTTGCCGTGCCACCAAGGTGGAACGTACGCATGGTCAGCTGCGTGCCCGGTTCGCCGATGGACTGCGCGGCGATTACACCCACCGCTTCACCCATATTGACCGGCGTACCGCGTGCAAGGTCACGACCGTAGCAGACGCCGCAAACACCAACCTGAATTTCGCAGGTCAGAGCTGAGCGGATGCGAACGGACTGGATACCGACCTTCTCGATGATCGCAATATCGGCTTCGTCCATCAGCTTGCCAGCCTTGACGATGTTCTCGCCAGTCACCGGGTTATCGATGTCGTCGAGAGCCGTACGACCAAGAATACGTGCGCCAATCGAGGCAACGACCTGACCGGCATCCACGATGGCAGTCATGGTGAGGCCCTTGTCGGTGCCGCAATCCACGGAGTTCACGATGCAATCCTGCGCCACGTCAACCAGACGGCGTGTCAGGTAGCCCGAGTTCGCCGTCTTCAAGGCAGTGTCTGCGAGACCCTTACGGGCACCGTGGGTCGAGTTGAAGTACTCGTTAACGGTCAGACCTTCCTTAAAGTTGGAGATGATCGGTGTTTCGATGATCTCACCCGATGGCTTGGCCATAAGGCCACGCATACCACCCAGCTGACGCATCTGGTTCGGAGAACCACGCGCACCGGAGTGGGACATCATGTAGATGGCGTTCATCGGCTTCTGACGACCGGTTTCAGCATCGAACTCGACGGCCTTAATACGGGCCATCATGTCTTCCGCGACCTTTTCGGTTGCCTTACCCCAGGCGTCCACGACCTTGTTGTACTTTTCGCCCTGAGTGATCAGACCGTCATTGTACTGCTGTTCGTATTCCTTAACCAGGGTTTCGGTGTCGCCGACGATCTTCACCTTGGTTTCAGGAATGATCATGTCGTCCTTGCCGAACGAAATACCGGCGCGGCAGGCATGGGTGAAGCCGAGTTGCATGATACGGTCGCAGAAGATGACCGTGTCTTTCTGGCCGCAATGACGGTAGACCGTGTCGATCATCTTGGAGATGTTCTTCTTGGTCATTTCCTGGTTGCAGGTCTCGAACGGCACGTTGACGTTCTTCGGCAGAAGTTCGCCAATGAGCATACGGCCAGGCGTTGTTTCATGGATCTTCGACACCGGCTTGCCATCGGCGTCCACTGTCTTGAAGCGCCCACGGATCTTGGCATGCAACGTCACGACCTTGTTTTCCAAAGCGTGATGCAGCTCGCCCAGATCAGAGAAGGCCATGCCTTCGCCAGGCTCGTTCTGGTTCATGATCGACAGGTAGTAGAGACCGAGAACCATGTCCTGCGACGGAACGATGATCGGCTGACCGTTCGCAGGGTGCAGGATGTTGTTTGTGGACATCATCAGCACGCGTGCTTCCAGCTGCGCTTCGAGCGACAGCGGAACGTGAACAGCCATCTGGTCACCGTCGAAGTCGGCGTTGAAGGCCGTGCAGACGAGCGGATGCAGCTGGATGGCCTTGCCTTCGACCAGCATGGGTTCGAAAGCCTGGATGCCCAGACGGTGCAGCGTCGGTGCGCGGTTCAACAGAACCGGATGCTCGCGGATGACCTCGTCGAGGATATCCCACACTTCCGGCTTTTCTTTTTCGACAAGCTTCTTGGCCTGCTTGACGGTGGAGGAGTAACCCTTCGCGTCGAGGCGGGCATAGATGAACGGCTTGAACAGCTCAAGCGCCATCTTCTTGGGAAGACCGCACTGGTGCAGTTTCAGTTCAGGACCCGTCACGATAACGGAACGACCGGAATAGTCGACGCGCTTGCCGAGAAGGTTCTGACGGAAGCGGCCCTGCTTGCCCTTGAGCATGTCGGACAGCGACTTCAGCGGACGCTTGTTGGCACCCGTGATAACGCGACCGCGACGGCCGTTATCGAACAACGCATCGACCGATTCCTGCAACATGCGCTTTTCATTGCGGATGATGATGCCGGGCGCGCGAAGCTCGATCAGGCGCTTCAAACGGTTGTTACGGTTGATGACGCGACGATAGAGATCGTTCAGGTCAGACGTCGCAAAGCGACCGCCATCCAGCGGAACCAACGGACGCAAATCCGGTGGAATGACAGGAACGACCTTCATGATCATCCACTCGGGACGATTGCCAGATTCCATGAAGTTCTCAACGATCTTGAGGCGCTTCATGAACTTCTTCTGCTTGAGATCAGACGTGGTCTCGGCAAGATCCGTGCGGAGGTCGCCGGCGATCTTTTCGAGGTCCATCGAGGCCAGCATTTCATAGATGGCTTCAGCGCCGATCATTGCCGTGAACTGGTCTTCACCAAATTCATCGACGGCAATCATGTATTCTTCTTCGTTCAAAAGCTGGTTCTGCTTCATCGAAGTCAGGCCAGGCTCGGTCACGATGTAGTTTTCGAAATAGAGAACCCGCTCCACATCTTTCAGCGTCATGTCGAGCAATGTCGAGATACGCGAAGGCAGCGACTTCAGAAACCAGATGTGGGCAACGGGTGCAGCGAGCTCGATATGGCCCATGCGCTCGCGACGAACACGCGACAGCGTGACTTCAACGCCGCATTTTTCGCAGATGATGCCCTTGTACTTCATGCGCTTGTACTTGCCGCACAAGCACTCATAGTCCTTAATCGGTCCGAAAATACGCGCGCAGAACAGACCATCGCGTTCAGGCTTGAACGTGCGATAGTTGATGGTTTCTGGCTTCTTGATCTCACCGTAAGACCACGAGAGGATCTTTTCCGGGCTGGCAATCGAAATCCGGATGGAATCGAAGTGCTGCGCCGGTACCGACGGGTTGAAAAGGTTCATGACCTCTTGGTTCATGCCTGTCTCCTTAGGGGTTTGGCCCCTTGCTTGCATCTGGCGCGGTGCTGTGCCGGTCACCGACCAATGCCTAAAACATGATTAACCGCAAAATGCGGCGGAAGTTTCTACCGTCAAGGTCAAACCTTTCGGGCGAAACGGGCAGGCACCTTTTAAAGTGCCTGCCCTTCGTGTTTCTTATTCCGCCGCGTCAGGCAGTTGATCCGCCACGCCGACTTCATCGAGCTTGGAATTTTCCAGTTCGACGCTGAGACCCAGCGAGCGCATTTCCTTGACGAGAACGTTGAAGCTTTCAGGAATACCGGCTTCGAAGGTGTCGTCACCACGGACGATCGCTTCGTAAACCTTGGTGCGGCCCGCCACGTCGTCAGACTTGACGGTGAGCATTTCCTGCAGCGTGTAGGCGGCGCCGTAAGCTTCCAGAGCCCAGACTTCCATTTCCCCGAAGCGCTGACCACCGAACTGCGCCTTGCCGCCCAGCGGCTGCTGGGTAACGAGCGAGTAAGGACCGATCGAGCGAGCGTGGATCTTGTCGTCGACAAGGTGGTTCAGCTTGATCATGTACATGTAACCGACGGTGACCTTACGGTCGAAGGTTTCACCGGTACGGCCATCGTACAGAACAGACTGACCGGAGTCATGCAAACCGGCTCTTGTCAGCATTTGAGCAACGTCAGGCTCATGCGCGCCGTCAAAGACCGGCGTTGCAATCGAAACGCCCTTCCTGGACTGCTCCGCAAGACGGATCAGAGACTCGTCGTCGAAGTGAGCGACTTCGTCCTTGGCTTCCGAGGCATATACTTCCGTCAGCTCGCGCTTCAGGTCGGTGATATCCAGCGACTTGTGATACTCGTCGAGCATATCGCCGATTTTCTTGCCCATACCGGCGCAAGCCCATGCGAGATGCGTTTCGAGAATCTGGCCGACGTTCATGCGCGAAGGCACGCCCAGCGGGTTCAAGCAGATATCGACATGTGTGCCATCTTCCAGGAACGGCATGTCTTCAACCGGTACGATACGCGAGACAACGCCCTTGTTACCGTGACGGCCAGCCATCTTGTCGCCCGGCTGGATCTTGCGCTTCACAGCGACAAAGACCTTCACCATCTTCATGACGCCCGGAGGCATTTCGTCGCCGCGCTGAACCTTCTCGACCTTATCCATGAAGCGCTGTTCAAGGCGCGACTTGGACTCGTCGTACTGGCCACGAAGCGCTTCCAGCTCGGACTGAGCCTTCTCGTCTTCCACGGCAAACATCCACCACTGCGAGCGTGGATATTCAGATACGACGGCGTTTGAAAGTTCCACGCCCTTCTTGAAGCCCTTCGGACCGGCAATGGAAACCTGTCCGCGCAGCATCTCGATCAGACGACCGTAAACGTTACGATCCAGAATGGCCTGTTCGTCATCACGGTCCTTGGCAAGACGTTCGATTTCCTCGCGCTCGATGGCCATCGCACGCTCGTCTTTTTCGACGCCGTGACGGTTGAAAACGCGAACTTCAACGACGGTACCGAACGTGCCCGGAGGCATGCGCATGGAGGTATCGCGAACGTCGGATGCCTTCTCACCGAAGATGGCGCGCAGAAGCTTTTCTTCCGGTGTCATCGGGCTTTCGCCCTTCGGTGTGATTTTGCCGACGAGAATATCGCCCGGCTGAACTTCCGCACCGATGTAAACGATACCGGCTTCGTCGAGGTTTTTCAGCGCTTCTTCCGAAACGTTCGGAATATCGCGCGTGATTTCTTCAGGACCAAGCTTGGTGTCGCGCGCCATCACTTCGAATTCTTCGATGTGGATGGACGTGAACACATCGTCGGAGACGATGCGCTCGGACATCAGAATGGAGTCTTCGTAGTTGTAACCATTCCAGGGCATGAACGCGACAAGTGCGTTGCGGCCGAGTGCCAGGTCACCGAGGTCGGTCGAAGGACCGTCGGCGATGATGTCACCCTTGTTCAGAATGTCACCAACGGAAACCAGCGGACGCTGATTAATGCAGGTGTTCTGGTTGGAGCGCTGGAACTTCTGCAGGCGATAGATATCCACACCGGACTTGCCGGCATCGAGATCTTCCGTCGCACGAATAACGATACGGGTCGCATCCACCTGATCGACAACGCCACCGCGACGCGCCGCAATAGCAGCACCGGAGTCGCGCGCAACGATCGGCTCCATGCCGGTTCCGACGAACGGAGCCTCGGCACGCAGGAGTGGAACGGCCTGACGCTGCATGTTCGAGCCCATGAGAGCACGGTTGGCGTCGTCGTTTTCGAGGAACGGAATAAGCGCCGCAGCAACGGAAACCAGCTGCTTTGGAGACACGTCCATCAGGTTGATGTTGTCACGTGGTGCCAGCATCACTTCGCCGGAGTGACGGCAAACGACGAATTCGTCAGAGAACGAACCGTCCTTTTCCATCGAAGCGTTGGCCTGAGCGACGTAATACTTCGCTTCTTCCATCGCGGAGAGATAGATCACTTCCATCGTGACCTTGCCGTCGATGATCTTGCGGTACGGGCTTTCGATGAAGCCGTACTTGTTGACACGGGCAAAGGTTGCGAGAGAGTTGATCAGACCGATGTTCGGGCCTTCAGGCGTTTCGATCGGGCAAATACGGCCGTAATGGGTCGGGTGAACGTCGCGGACTTCAAAGCCCGCGCGCTCGCGCGTCAGACCACCTGGTCCAAGAGCCGAAAGACGGCGCTTGTGGGTGATTTCCGAAAGCGGGTTCACCTGGTCCATGAACTGCGACAGCTGCGAGGAGCCGAAGAATTCGCGAACAGCTGCCGCTGCCGGCTTGGCGTTGATCAAATCCTGCGGCATGACGGTGTCGATTTCGATCGAGGACATACGTTCCTTGATCGCACGTTCCATGCGCAGCAGACCCAGACGGTATTGGTTCTCCATCAACTCACCGACGGAGCGAACGCGGCGGTTGCCGAGGTTGTCGATGTCGTCGATTTCGCCCTTGCCGTCGCGCAGTTCGACCAGCATCTTGACGACAGCAAGAATGTCTTCCTTGCGCAGTGTGCGCACGGAGTCTTCCGCATCGAGGTCGAGACGCATGTTCATCTTCACGCGGCCAACGGCAGAAAGGTCGTAGCGCTCTGCGTCGAAGAACAGCGACTTGAACATCGCTTCGGCCGAATCCATGGTTGGCGGCTCACCCGGACGCATCACCCGGTAGATGTCGAACAGAGCTTCCTGACGGTTCTCGTTCTTGTCTGCAGCGAGCGTGTTGCGGATGTAGGCGCCAACATTGATGTGGTCGATGTTGAGGATCGGAATTTCGTTGAAACCGGATTCGTCGATCAGCTTCAGCGTCTTCTCATCGATTTCGTCGCCGGCTTCGAGATAGATTTCACCTGTCTCGTAGTTGACGATATCTTCGGCAAGATAGTTGCCGTAGAGATCTTCGTTGCTTGCCTTGATGAACTTCAAGCCCTTGTCGGAAAGCTGACGGATCAGACGTGGTGTCAGCTTCTTGCCCGCTTCGACAACGACTTCGCCCGTATCGGCGTCAACCAGCTCGGTGATGGCCTTGGCACCCTTCAGCACGTCTGGCTGGAATGGAAAACGCCAGCCGTCGCCGTCGCGCAGATAATTTGCCTTGGTATAGAAGGTCGAGAGGATTTCCTCGCCGTCCATGCCAAGCGCCATCAGAAGCGATGTTGCTGGCAGCTTGCGGCGACGGTCGATGCGGGCGTAAACGACATCTTTCGCGTCGAATTCGATATCGAGCCACGAACCACGATAAGGAATGACGCGGGCAGCGAACAAAAGCTTGCCGGACGAATGGCTCTTGCCCTTGTCATGGTCGAAGAACACGCCTGGCGAACGGTGCATCTGCGAAACGATAACGCGTTCCGTGCCGTTGACGATGAACGTGCCATTGTCTGTCATGAGCGGCATATCGCCCATGTAGACCGACTGTTCCTTGATGTCCTTGACGGATTTCGCGCCCGTATCCTCGTCAATATCGAACACGATGAGGCGCAGCGTCACCTTGAGGGGAGCCGCGTAGGTCAGATCGCGCTGACGGCATTCTTCCGTGTCAAATTTGGGTGGTTCGAATTCGTAGGACACGAATTCGAGCATGGACGCGCCCGAAAAGTCGGTGATCGGGAACACGGACCTGAAGACCGCGTTCAATCCTTCGTCCGGACGCCCGCCTTCGGGCTCCTTGACCATGAGAAACTGGTCATACGAAGCCTTCTGAACCTCGATGAGGTTTGGCATTTCCGCTACTTCTGGAATTTTGCCGAAAAACTTGCGTACGCGCCTGCGACCGTTAAACGAAAGGGTCTGAGCCATCGTCGCTCCTTTAAAATTGCATCCGGGCCTGCAACGGACGGGAACCGCTGGCCAGTCGATCCCGTCAATCCAATGAGTGTCTTCAATCTCGTTTCACGTCCCGAACAGTAAGGCCGGATTGCCTTTACAGCGCGGTTCGAAACCATTCTCTTGAAGAACCCATTACCCAAAAGCCATTTTCACGCGGCTTTTGGGTAAAAAGTTCGGTGGAAGATATCAGGAGACGGCGCGAGCGCCGCCCCCCAAAATAATCCAGGATTACTTGACGTCAACCTTGGCGCCTGCGTCTTCAAGCTTCTTCTTGAGGTCAGCAGCTTCAGCCTTGGAAATGCCTTCCTTGACAGCCTTAGGAGCGCCTTCAACGAGGTCCTTAGCTTCCTTCAGGCCAAGACCTGTGATAGCGCGGACTTCCTTGATGACGTTGATCTTGTTGGCGCCAGCGTCCGTCAGGATAACGTCGAATTCAGTCTTTTCTTCTTCTGCAGGAGCAGCAGCAGCACCGCCAGCAGCAGCAGCAGCTACAGGAGCAGCAGCCGAAACGCCCCACTTTTCTTCGAGAAGCTTGGAAAGCTCAGCGGCTTCCAGAACTGTCAGAGCAGAGAGGTCTTCAACGATCTTTGCGAGATCAGCCATGATATAGTTCCTTTAATTCGGTTCGAACCGGTTTGAATAATTACAGCGAAAAACCGCCTTAAGCGGCTTCGTCCTTCTTTGAGTAAGCCGAGAACACACGAGCAAGCTGGCTTGCTGGTGCTGCGACAACCGTAGCGATGCGTGTTGCAGGGGCGTTGAGGAGGCCCAGCAGCTTTCCACGCAGCTCGTCCAGCGAAGGCAGGGTCGCAAGCGACTTGACTGCTTCGGCGTTGAGCGTGGTTGCGCCCATGGCACCGCCGAGAACAACGACTTTGTCGTTGGTCTTTGCGAAATCCATGACGACTTTCGGAGCAATCATAGGGTCAGTGCTGTATGCAATCAGCGTCTGTCCCTTGAAGAGATCAATGATCCCTTCCGACTCCGTACCCTGAAGAGCGATCTTGGCCAGGCGGTTCTTCGCGACCTTGACGGTGCCGCCAGCAGCACGCATTTTCGAACGAAAATCGTTCATCTGCGCAACTGTGACACCGGCATAGTGGGCCACGACAACTGAACCAGAAGCCTTGAAGACTTCATTCAGCTCCGTGACGAATTCGCGTTTTTCCGCTCTTTCCACTGTCTGTCTCCAGTAGATGGGAACACATTGAACTGTGAACCCATCGGGTTTGCCTTTGCCTCAAGAGATTCTGTTCCCAAAATCTCAAGCGACGCTTGAGGATCCTGTCCCCCGCTCTGTCGCCGCAAACGGCTTCAGGCACAGGCACATCAGGTTCGAACCGGATTATTAAGCATCCTTGGATGCGAAAATCCGGGCCTTACCCGTCTCATGCAGGCTGAATGATTAAGGCCCAGATCCCTGAGGAAATAAGCCACCTACAATCTCGGACAGGAGTTCCAGGTTTCCCTGGAAATTTCCGACCCTTTCGAGCCGGAAATCTGGTTTGCCGCGCCTCAAAAGAGACGCGGCGAATTCTTTAAGCAGTCACCGACGAAGGCTCGATGCGAACGCCTGGACCCATGGTCGAGGAGATGGCAACGCGCTTGACGTAGTTACCCTTGGCGCCAGCTGGCTTTGCCTTGATGACGGCGTCAGCGAAAGCCTTGATGTTTTCTTCGAGTGCCTTGGCATCGAAGGAAGCCTTGCCGATACCGGCGTGTACGATACCGGCCTTTTCGACGCGGAATTCAACAGCACCGCCCTTGGAAGCCTTAACGGCTCCAGCAACGTCCATCGTAACCGTACCAACCTTTGGGTTCGGCATCATGCCACGTGGGCCGAGAACCTTACCGAGGCGACCGACGAGCGGCATCATGTCAGGCGTTGCGATCACGCGGTCGAAGTCGATCTTGCCGCCCTGAACAATTTCCAGCAGGTCTTCTGCACCAACGATGTCTGCACCAGCAGCCTTGGCTTCATCAGCCTTGGCACCACGAGCAAATACGGCAACGCGAACGTCACGGCCTGTGCCATTTGGCAGGTTTACCACGCCGCGAACCATCTGGTCTGCGTGACGTGGATCGACGCCCAGATTCATCGAAACTTCAACAGTCTCGTCAAACTTGGCGACAGCCCGTTCCTTAACCATCGAAATGGCATCGGTCAGGACATAAAGTGTCTTTGGATCAACGCCTTCGCGGATCTTCTGTACGCGCTTTGCAAGCTTTGCCATGATCAACCCACCACTTCCAGGCCCATGGCGCGGGCAGAGCCCTCAACCATAGCCATTGCGCCTTCGATATTGGCCGCATTCAGATCCTTCATCTTGGCTTCGGCAATTGTCTTGACCTGAGCCTTGGTGATGGAACCGACCTTGGCACCCTTACCAGGTGTCTTGGAACCGGCAGTGATCTTTGCTTCCTTCTTCAGCCAATATGTCATTGGCGGCTGCTTCATGATGAAGGTGAAGGACTTGTCCTGGTAATAGGTGATGACGACCGGAATCGGCATACCTTTTTCCATTTCCTGCGTGGCGGCATTGAACGCCTTGCAGAATTCCATGATGTTAACGCCACGCTGACCAAGCGCCGGGCCGATTGGCGGGGACGGGTTTGCCGATCCTGCCTTGACCTGAAGCTTGAGCTGGCCTGCAATTTTCTTAGCCATATCTCTCTGCCTTTCAAATCGAACCGGTTTCCCGGCTCATATGCCGGTGAAACCGGCGGCTGCGGTTGCGTGGTGCGATCCCTGCCCCGGCTAAGAGCCAGACAATCTTCCACGCGGCTTTGCGGCAATGCCGCTTCACATCAGCTTATAACACAGGCATTTGCCCGCTTTTCCCGATGTGACACATGAAGAGCGCCTAGGCACCCCTCAAACTTGATCAGACTTTTTCGACCTGAGCATATTCAAGCTCGACAGGTGTTGCGCGACCAAAGATCGAGACCTCCACCTTGAGGCGCGAACGCTCTTCGTCAACATCCTGAACAACGCCGTTGAAGGATGCAAACGGGCCATCGGAGACGCGAACCTGTTCGCCGACCTCAAAGGAGACGGAAGACTTCGGACGTTCGACGCCTTCCTGAACCTGACCGAGAATACGGTCTGCTTCCGAATCAGGAATAGGAACAGGCTTGTTATCCGAACCCAGAAAACCCGTGACCTTGGGCGTATTCTTGATGAGGTGATAGGCCTCATCTGTCAGGTTTGCGCGCACCAGCACATAACCTGGAAAGAACTTACGCTCGCTATCGACCTTGCGACCACGACGCACCTCGACGACCTTTTCAGTCGGAACGAGAATTTTCTCAAAGAGGTGATCAAGGCCCTTTTGGCGGACCTTTTCCTCAATCGACTCGGCGACCTTCTTCTCGAAATTCGAATACGCCTGAACGATATACCAACGCGCTGCCATCTTTACTCTCCGCTCAATTCGTTACCGGCCAAAGCTCAGAACGAGACTGAGCAACCAGCCAATGAGCTGGTCCGCCGCAAAGAAGAACAGTGCCGCAAAAACGACCATAACCAAAACCATGGCCGTGGAAATCATCGTCTCGCGGCGCGACGGCCAAGTGATCTTCGACGTCTCGGCGCGAACCTGCTGCAAAAACGTAAACGGATTGGTTTTGGATGCCATTGACTGCCCACGCAATTACGGCACGTAAAGTCGAAATAATCGACCCCACGCACCGCGTGTCTATTTTGTCCTACATAAACACCGATTCCCTCTTTCACAAGAGAAAAACGACATTCGGCGAATTTCACCGGTAAACCGGCACCTCACATGCCATGCAGCGATGCCCCGCGCTTGCGAATGAGGATGGCAGGGGCAGTAAGGCTCGAACTTACGACCTGCGGTTTTGGAGACCGCCGCTCTACCAACTGAGCTATACCCCTAAATTAGAACAATTCGGTGGAACTCTCGATCCACCGCTGTTCTTGACGCTCGTTTAAGGCTACGAATCTTGATTGGCAAGTGTTTTTTTTGCTATTCACATCGCAGAAGAGCCCGAAAGGATAAGCTCTTGTTTCATATTCATGGCATTCTATAGGGGGAGCCATTATGCTCCAGACATCTGACGTGCAGGAACCTCAGGCATTCGAAGCCCTCGTGGAACGATATGGTACAATTGCCTTGGTCGCCAACAGCGAGAGCGTCAATATCGACACGATCGTCAACGCCCTGCCTTCCGATACTCTTTTTGTGTTTTTCACGGGCTGCGCCAAAGTCTTGAGTGCGCCATTTCCACGCGACGCCGTCTTATGTCACCGAATGGTGGCTGGCGGTAAACGGTTCTTCAAATCACAAAAGCATTTCGACAGCGCCCGCAGTTTTTTCCCACAAGGCGTCAAGGCCGAGGTTGGCATACTGGCAGAGAAGGTCGGTATCGAAGACAGCAGGCCTCTCTCGCCACGCCGCAGCGATCTCGTTCCATATATCATTGATTTCGATTATACTTTTGACAATTTTTATCCTGCCGGACGGATGCCGACGACGGGGTTCGCGCTCGCATTGTGGCTGATCGAATCACGACCCGATACAAAAGTCGTTCTGTGTGGATTTACCGGTGTCGCCGGGACGAAATTCAATATGTATGCCGAGCACGACTGGACATTCGAACAGACGGTCCTTTCCCTCTTCGCCAAGAATAAACGTATCGTGCGATTGCAGGAAAGCGATACGGCGACGTCGCAGGACTGGCTTTCGAACGTCAGCCGGCAGTTTCCCGAATTCAATCAGGGAGAGATCGCGCTGGCGGCAGCTCAGGTGCTGGGAAATCGCTTCACTGGCTTGGAAAGAAGAGTTTCCAAGCTGTGGGATCTCACCAAATGGCAACGGCAGGTCAAACGCGTCCTGTATCTGTTCAAACGGAAATGATGCGGGCGAATGCGCCGTAAGGCGCACTCACTCTCTTCGCCATCAGGCGCGCTGGACGACTGACAACACGCGCTCGCGGGTGGCGAACCACTCTTCGGCATAATCGTCGTCTTTGTATTCGTCGAAATACGGCCCACCATCGGTGAAGTGGACGTTGTCGGCCTGCTCATTGTGCTCATACTCATTGACGAGCCAGTTCCAAGTCTTCGGAATTTCGCCGATCAGCTCTTCCGATTCCAGCCACTTGAACTGGTGCAGCTCGAGACCTGTGGCCGTGTTGACATAGTCCTTCGTCAGGGTTTTGCACTTGGCGTTGTTGAAGAGAATGAAGCTGGACCAGTTCTTCTTTTCATATTTCGTCTGGGTCTGACCCAAAAACTTGGTTTCGACCTTCGGCACATAGTCGTGCTTCACGCACATCGCAGCGTAGCGGTCATCGCGTAGCTCCCAGAGCTTGGCGATATCGGTGCGCATCAGCATGTCGCAATCTGCAAAGATCGCCCATCCCTCGAAGTCGCACAGATACGGCACCAGGAAACGCGAAAAGGAGAACTCGGTGGACTGCAACTGATTGCGTTCGCGCGTAAAGACGCCCTCGAGATTGTTCAGCGCGATCGGCATGAACTCAACCGGAATAGAGCTCTTCTCCTGAATGCTCTGGCAAAAGACGTGATAGGCAACGACTTCCTTGCTGTCGAAGCCGATAAAAATGCGTGCCTTGTCGGTCATATTGACTCCCATCAATACCATAAATGAGTGTTCTTATCGCGAAACTGTCCGTCGCGATGAATCGAATTTCGATAGCGGAAACTATACGACAATAGTCGACAATATAGAGGCGAATGGTTGGAAACGCATATTTTTGAGCGAATCCACATCATTTTTGAGTGCGCTCTGTCTCCAAAAACGAAAAAACCCCGCCATCTCTGGCGGGGTTTTATCAATCCCGTAAGGGAAAGAGTTACTCGACGATCGAAGTGGCGATGCCGACGCCGTTCACGAAACCGCGCTTGCGCGCCGTTTCGTTACTTTGAGTGCCGTCGGCAGGCTTTCGCCATCGCTAACGATTGTTATTCAACAATCGAAGCGACGATGCCGGCGCCGACGGTACGGCCGCCTTCGCGGATCGCGAAGCGCAGCTTTTCTTCCATCGCGATTGGAACGATCAGTTCGACTTCAACAGTGACGTTGTCGCCTGGCATAACCATTTCCGTGCCTTCTGGAAGCGAAACGATACCGGTCACATCCGTCGTGCGGAAGTAGAACTGTGGACGGTAGTTCGTGAAGAACGGTGTATGACGACCGCCCTCTTCCTTCGTCAGAATGTAGGCTTCCGCAATGAACTTCTTGTGCGGCTTGACAGAACCTGGCTTGCACAGGATCTGACCACGCTCAACGCCATCGCGCTGCACGCCACGGATCAGCGCGCCAACATTGTCGCCAGCCTGACCCTGATCGAGCAGCTTGCGGAACATTTCAACGCCGGTCACAGTCGTCTTGGTCGTGGCGCGAATGCCGACGATTTCAACTTCTTCACCAACCTTGACGATACCGCGCTCAACGCGACCCGTGACAACCGTACCACGGCCGGAGATCGAGAACACGTCTTCGATCGGCAGCAGGAATGGCAGGTTGATCGGACGCTCTGGCGTTGGAATGTAGGCGTCGACCTGAGCCATCAGCTCGCGGATCGCGTCTTCGCCGATCTTCTTGTCCGAATCTTCGAGAGCGGCAAGAGCCGAACCCTTGACGATTGGAATATCGTCGCCTGGGAAATCGTAGGACGACAGAAGTTCGCGAACTTCCAGTTCTACCAGTTCCAGAAGCTCTTCGTCGTCAACCTGGTCAACCTTGTTGAGGAACACAACGATCGCAGGAACGCCAACCTGACGGGCCAGCAGAATGTGCTCGCGGGTCTGTGGCATCGGGCCGTCGGCAGCCGAGCAAACCAGGATCGCGCCGTCCATCTGGGCAGCACCGGTGATCATGTTCTTCACATAGTCGGCGTGGCCGGGGCAATCGACGTGCGCGTAGTGACGGTTCGGCGTCTCATATTCAACGTGGGCCGTCGAAATCGTGATACCGCGGGCCTTTTCTTCCGGTGCAGCGTCGATCTGGTCGTATGCCTTGAACTCGCCGAAATACTTCGTGATCGCAGCAGTCAACGACGTCTTGCCGTGGTCAACGTGACCAATCGTGCCAATGTTGACGTGCGGCTTGTTGCGCTCAAACTTGCTCTTTGCCATGTGAATTGCTTCCTGTGAACGTGAAGTCGTTGTCCCGGCGAACCGGTTTGGTGTCGCCGTTTAAGGCTTTGCAAGCGAATGCGCAAGACTTAATTGCGAGCGCACCTGTTGCGCTACCAAAAGCGACATGATGCGCCTCATATGGTGCGCGGACCTCTCACCGTCAACGTCACTCCTTCATGTAGAGGATGCTTGTATGATCGAACACGGAGTCTTTACGTCGATGTGATTCCTGTCATATTGACAGCAAGGCCACACTTTGGGGGACAAGGTGGCAGATCGCGCTCGCGCCGCAATCGCATATCCGCTTCTCGCCGTCTTCTCCCGCGGCACCCATTCTCATCCGCTTCGGGACCTACTATGGAAATTTTTACGGCTGCCGGTTTTACGGCGTTTCTTCAAGTCATTGCCATTGACCTCGTTCTGGCAGGCGACAATGCCATTGTGATTGGCCTCGCCGCAGCGGGCCTGCCAGCGCATATGCGCAGAAAGGCGATCCTCGTCGGCATTATCGCGGCCACCGTTCTGCGCATCACATTTGCAGCTGTAACCGTTCAGTTGCTCGCCGTCGTCGGCCTCCAGCTTTTTGGTGGTCTGCTTCTGGCTTGGGTTTGCTGGAAAATGTGGACCGAATTGCGTGCGCAGAGCAACACCGCAGGTGAAGTCGAGAATGAAGAGGTTGACCTGACCAAAGGCAACAAGACCTTCGCTCAGGCCGCCCTGCAGATCGTCATCGCCGATGTCTCCATGTCACTTGACAACGTGCTTGCCGTCGCTGGTGCTGCGCAAGACCACGTCACGGTGTTGATCATCGGACTTGTTGTCTCCATCGCGCTCATGGGTCTCGCAGCCAATTTGGTAGCCAAGCTTCTACACCGTTATCAATGGATTTCGTATGTCGGCTTGCTTGTCATCGTCTACGTCGCACTCAATATGCTCTATCATGGCGCCGTCGAAGTGTGGCCTTACGTCCAACCTTATCTCAGCTGACCACGATCAACCTCCCCTATCAAAATCCCGGAAATCCTGTATTTTCGGGATTTTGCATTTCGAGTGAGCAGCTTAAATCGCCACCCGTCGCGCAGTCACTCGTCACGCCCACCAGAGGCCTTATAAATCGCCCATAGCTTTTCATGGTTGCCGTCAGTTTAAGGCAAGCTTAAGCAGTCATGACTTTGGACACAATAATAATGATAAAGGTTGTCTGAACAATGGCTTATGATTGGTCTGGCGGGCGTGTCCGTCAGTTTCGCAGGCTGAAACTCGCAATGGTGGTCGGCACTGTTTTCCTGGTGGTGCTGCTTGTTGGACAATTCTGGAGCAGCTGAGTCATCAGCAAGATCGCACCTGCGACGTCCTCACACTTTGATGTGCACTAAAGTGCCGTTGCTGGGACGTTTCCATTCGATGCATCGGCATTTGTCGGGCAAGGGCTATCAAAGACGACGCCGCTAAAAAGCGTCGCAACGCCGTCAACATAACGGTAGCATTTTCCGATTTCTGTAATTTTAGCAAAGGATTCGCCACGGCGAATGCGATAGACCATTTCGAACGGTTCGCCGGAAAGAACGGAATTTTTAATGCCCTGAACCACATGCGGCTGGTCGTCTTCATGGATGAGTGGCATCATGCGTTCCACCGGCAACCCGGCATCAAGCTCATCCGGAGCGAAGCCCATGATCATCGCGAAGGCTTCATCTGCCCAAAACAGGTTCTGCTGAAGATCCCAGACGTAAAATCCACCAAGGCTCATCGAAACATAACGTTGCAAAGGTGCGCTTTCAGTCATTTTCAATCCTGGGTATTTTTTTAGACAATATGCATATTTTGAGGTATCTGGAAACCGCAAAATAGGGCGAAACTGTGTTTTTTCAGTGAATCGTTGGCAGGGATGATTGGATCTAATCCGCTGGCTAGCTTTTTAACCTCGTGAGCAATGAGATTTACGCTCGATGGATAAGCGCACTGGTATCGTGTCGGGGTTGGCCGAAGTCCCGAGTCTCGCTTAAGATTTGGCACCCCACGCGGCGACCGAGACCGAGCACATCACCGGCGCTTGGGCGGGTTTGAAAGCAGGTGATGCCGCCGAGTTGGAACAATGAACGCACCACATCGGAGTGATCCGATTCGCTGCCAGTGACGGAGATTGTTGGAGCGGGTAGCGGGAATCGAACCCGCGTATTCAGCTTGGAAGGCTGCTGCTCTACCATTGAGCTATACCCGCGGTGGTGAGTTCGATCCGTGCAGAATGGTGGAGGAAGTTGGATTTGAACCAACGTAGGCTGAGCCAACGGATTTACAGTCCGTCCCCTTTAACCACTCGGGCATTCCTCCAGTATTCTGCGAGGATCAAGCGACCAAGCTTAACCAGATTTCCGAGGGCGGCACGTTGCCGTTTCGTCGTCTGTGGCCGCGTATATGACTGCCCTCGCCGCGTCTGTCAACACGATGTGTGACGAAAATTTGCGAAAAACGCGAACAGAGTCATAGGCCTGTGGATTACACCGGACCGGCCTATGGAGACGACGGCAGATTTATATCGAGCCTTTGCCAAAACGGTAAAAACTGTATCTTCATCTTGAGTGCCAGCGGTCTGAGGGACTGGTGCTGGCGCGTTGCTGACGATATAAGACGGCATGAGCAAAGACGATCCCAACGAAAAATCCACTCGCGACACACACTATGCAACGCTGCGCCGTCAGGTCCGCGATGCCAAGAGAGAACGTGGCGAAATTCCCACTCCGGCTTTTCAGAAGCGCAAGCCTCGTGGCGGCGAAGACTGGAAAGCGCCCCAACTGGCGCCTGATCAGGTCCATCTTTATGGTCTGCACACCGTTCGCGCGGCCCTGGCCAACAAGGAACGCCAGATCGTCAAGTTGTCGGTGACCATGAACGCGCTCGCTCGTCTGGAGATCGGCACGGCGGAAGAACAATCCTTTCCGGTTGAGATGGTGTCACCGCAGGATATCGACAAGGTTCTCGGTCCCGATGCCATCCACCAAGGTGTGATGCTGGAAACCAAACCCCTCCCCATGCGCAAGCTTTCGGCGCTGAAGGACAGCCCTCTCATTCTGGTGCTGGATCAGGTGACCGACCCCCACAATGTCGGCGCCATCATGCGTTCGGCTGTCGCCTTCAATGCGGGCGCGCTGATCACCACGATGCGTCACAGCCCGACCGAGTCGGGTGTCCTGGCGAAATCCGCGTCCGGTGCGCTCGAAATGATTCCCTATATTCAGGTCACCAATCTGGCCGATGCGCTGGGCGAGTTGCACAAGCTCGGCTTTACCTCGATTGGTTTGGACTCGGAAGGCCCTGCCCCCATCGAGCAGACATTCAGCGGCAACAAGATCGCTCTGGTTCTCGGTGCTGAAGGCAAGGGCTTGCGTCAGAAAACACGCGAGACCGTTTCTGCATTGGCACGGCTGGATATGCCGGGCGAGATCAAGTCGCTCAATGTATCGAATGCGGCGGCCATCGCGCTTTATGCGACCGGTCAGTTTCTGGCCAAGACATAACCCCTTCTCGACCAACCGTTCATTGGAGAACCCATGCCAGACACGATCAAACCGACCGGCGAACTCACGCTTCGCACACTCGCCATGCCAGCGGATGCAAATCCGGCAGGCGATATCTTCGGCGGTTGGGTCATGTCGCAGATGGACTTGGCAAGCGGCATTCGCGCCGCTGAACGGGCGCGCTGTCGCGTGGTGACGGCAGCGGTCAAGGAGATGGCGTTCGAGCTTCCCGTCAAGATCGGCGATACCATGTCCATTTACACGGAGATCACCCGTGTCGGACGCACCTCGATCACGCTGACCGTTGAAGCCTGGGCGCAGCGGTCCCGCTACGACGCGCTTGAAAAAGTGACCGCCGGCACCTTCATCATGGTCGCGATGGATGAGCACGGAAAGCCTACGCCCATTTCGAAGGCGTGATCTGAGGACAGATGTCAACCTCTTCAGACCTTGAGATAGGCTGACGATCTGTCGAAGCTGAGCCCCGGAAACACGCTGTTTGTAAGGGCGTCCGCACCCACATCGAATTGCCTGTAGAGCATGGCTGCAGCAAGTTCACGCACGTCACCGGTCGGCATCAGATCCCTGTTGTCGAGAAGTTTTCCATCCGAGAGCCCTGGCCAGTTGCCCAGCACGCGACCTCCGTCGATACCGCCACCGGCGAGGATCGCCAGACCGCCGGTGCCGTGGTCTGTTCCACCGGTACCGTTTTCGCGAACCGTGCGCCCGAATTCCGTCATGGCCAACACCACCGTCTTTTTCCAAACGTCCGGCCCGAGCGATTCTTTCAGTGCCATTAATGCGATGGTCAAATCCTTGACCGTGCGCGCAAACTGGCCTTTCTGGCCCGCATGCGTATCCCAGCCATCGACGGAAAAGGCAGCGATGCGATAATCCTCGCGCAACAGCCCGCCGGCAAGCCTGGCGACGTCGCGAATGCCCTCACCGCGCTTCTGATCCTGAAACAACTGCTCAGCAGACATGTCCGTGCGCAAGGCTTCCGCCAGCACGCGGTTGAAATCCGGGTCGTTGGCGTAGAGCCGTTTGAAGAAGGCAACGTCGTCAGCGCCCATGGTCATATCGGACGTGGATGCCCAGACATCGGCTTCGTTCGGACCTGACAGGAGAAGCTCCATGGATGTCTTGATGTCGATGGCCTTGCGATCGTTGGACCGTGGGATGCTGGATAGCGCCCGGTTCAGCCATCCCGTACGTTCACCGTGAACGTGGTTGGCGCCGCTTTCGAGAATGTCCTGTCCGTCGAAGTGGCTGCGTTCATCCCGGTAAGGGGTGGAGACCGCGTGAACGAAGGCAAGTTCCCTGCTTTGCCACAGCGGCATCAACGGCTGGGCAGCCGGGTTCAGACCGAAGTGGCCGTCGAGATCGATAAGACCCGTGTCCGGCGTCAGCGCCAAAGTCGGGCGAAAACCGGCAAAGGCCGTTTCACCATAGGGCTGAACGAGATCGAGCCCGTCCATAGCGCCGCGCAGAATGATCGTGACGAACCTGTTATCGCCGGGCATGGCAGCAAAACTGACAGGAGAGAACGCTGGCAATGCCGCTGCGCAGCACGCCATCGCCAGAAAACTGCGTCGGCTGATCAGCATATCCTGAGACAAAGCCATCATCCTACCTCCTGTTGAATTCGGGCGAAGACAGTGCGAGCGTCATGCCGCTGACACGGCTGGGCGCTTGGGTGACGACGCGAATGGTATCGTCGCGCGCCATCTCTGCCATCGCCACTTCCAGAAGCCGCTTCGGCTCCATGTCACCACCCAGTGAGCTTGATGCTTTGCGAGCCCAAAGGATACGCTCGCTCATCTGACTGGGGGACAACCAGGATGCGACACCCTCTTCGAAGCCTGCCGGGCTCGGCGGCTGCCACACCGGCTGTCCCATGCGCCTGAGGGAAGCGAGCGTCAGAACCCGCGCGAGGCTCTGCTTGGGTTTCGGCTTCTGGAGCGGCGGCTGAGCGTCCGTCTTCATATCGGATGCAGGCCTGTCCATCGTCATGTGGGGACTGTCCGGCATGCCCGTGCTACTGTCGTCCTTTGTCTCTAGTGGCATTGGCGCAGCAGTCGGCGCGACTTCGTTATCACCGGTTGGAGACAATCGTTCCTGCCAGTTCTTGTGGGTGATCCCGAAGGCCCGCAGCCCGGAAACGACATAGTCGAACGGCAATTTCATTTTCCGGCCCGGCTCGGCCCATGCACGGGGATGATTGAGCATGGCGGCATAGACTTTCACAAGGTTGCCCTTGCTTGCCTTCCACTCATCGACCATGGCAGCCAGCACATCCGGCGGCACGTCATCGGCGATGAAGTGCGCCGCCAGCTTGCGACACACATGAACCGCCGTCTCCGGTCGCGTCGCCAGGTCATCCAGCATATCGAGACAATCATCTGCCGTGCGCTGGTCACCACCATAGGAAACGCCCAGCACCTTGATCTGACCCGGTTCTGCCATGCCGGGACGAAACAGCATCTCGTTTCGGTCATCCACCGTCATGCCCGTCAGAACGAGTGCGGCAGAGCGCACATCGGCCTGGGTGTAGCCACTGCCTGCCCCCATCGTATGGAGTTCAAGCAATTCCCGACCGAGATTTTCATTGAGGCCGCGCTTGCCCTTTGCGGCCGCCGCCGATCCCGGGCCCGTCGAGCGGTTCTGATCCAGATAGATCAACATGGCGGGATGCAGCACCGCTGCCTGTAAGAGATTGCGGAAAGGGCCAGCCAGATGTGGCCGGATTGCCTCCACCTCGTAAAGCGGGGTAACGAGGCGCATCGGCACGGCCTTGCGGGCATTGACGGAGAAGTGGTCCACCCAAAACGAGGCGAGCCGCTCGTGGAAGCCGTAAGGTGAGAAGACCGCCTGCATGACCCTTGCCATGCTGTCGCGCTGGAAACTCTGCTCGGCCTTCTGTTGGATCAGCTTGCGGCCATCGCGATCCAGTTCGCCGCCATTTTTACCGGCACTGGTCGCAACAAGCCTGTCTGCGAGGTCGTCGGATCGCTGTCGCGCTTCGAACGCTCCTCCGACGGGGAAAAACGGTTCTTTCAATGGTGCATCAGCAAGCTGTACCAGCAGGTCGTCCGGATTCCGGTTCAGTACCTGGCCGGGTGAAAGCCCATAGCCATAGCGGATCGCCGCCATCGTTGGAGAAAATGAAGCCATTTCCGGCACTCCTGCCAACAATAAGATGGTGCGAAAATCTCCTCCAATTCCGGCAAAAAAGCCGCGAAAGCATGGTCTTTTTCAGACATGGACAATTTGTAACGCACGGGATGAGCAGAATGTCGCGGTGACAACGCAATCGAACTGTGGCACTGAGTCTCGCCATGAAGTTCGTTCGCAAAATCATGCAGGATCGCAGTTCGGCTGGCGCTGTCGCCATGCTGGCGCTTTTGCTGTTTTTGCTGCAGGGGCTTGCCACCGGCGTTGCGAATGGCAGCATGGCCGCCACGGCACTGTCCGCAGATGACGTCATCTGTTCCAGCCACACTCCTGCAAGCGCGATCGACAAAAAGGATACCGGCACCAAGGCTGCGGATAATTGCTGCGGTGCGCTCTGCCGCCTCGCTTCCGCGTCGGCCGTCGCCCTGCTGGTCACGTCGACCGAACTCACTGTCGGCACCGTTCCAAAAACGGACGTCGCGTCGCTTCATCACGATGCTGGCCTTTTGCCTGCCCCGCCCAATCGCGAATCGCAACCGCGCGCCCCGCCGTTCAACCCGCAGTCCTGAGAGCACGAAACCGGCTTGAGACACGCGCTGCAACGCCGCGCGCCAGCTCTGGCCAAACATCTCATCGTCTTGCGGAGACATCTCATGTCCGTGACAACCTCCTATCAGGCGGAGCGCACGCCCGCGCAATCTGCGTCCGTCAATCTCTACCGCGCCGTCTGGCGCTGGCATTTCTACGCTGGCCTTTTCGTCCTGCCTTTCATGATAACGCTGGCCATCACCGGCGCGCTCTATCTGTTCAGGGACGAACTGGATAACGTCATCCATTCCGATCTCAAACGCGTCGAAATGGTCCAGAACACACCCGCCGCCCGTCCGTCGGATATCGTCGCAAGCGCGCTTGCGTCTGTGCCGGGCACAGCGGTCAAATACACCACGCCTGCCGATCCCGGCGCATCGACGGAAATCACGGTCGCTACGCCGCAGGGCAAGCAAGCGGTCTATGTGAACGGCTATACGGGCCAAGCCCTCGGCCCCCTGCCAGATCGCGGCACCGTCATGTGGACGATCCGCTATCTCCACAGCCTCAAATATTTCGGCACCTATGCGCGCTATCTCATCGAGATCGCCGCTGGCTGGTCCATCCTTCTGGTTGCGACCGGCATCTACCTCTGGTGGCCCCGCCAGCAGAGCGGCGGCGTCGTCACCGTGCGCGGAACGCCAAAAAAGCGTGTTTTCTGGCGGGATCTGCACGCCGTCACCGGCCTTTTCGTCGGCGCTTTCATCGTCTTCCTCGCCGTCACCGGAATGCCCTGGTCCGGCGTTTGGGGTGCCAAGGTCAACGAATGGGCCAATGGCAGCAATTACGGATATCCGGCTGGCGTGCGCACGGATATTCCGATGTCCGGCGCAAAACTCGATGATGTCTCAAAGACCTCGTGGTCGCTGGAGCAGGCAAAAATCCCCACCTCCGGCGGCCACGATCACGGCCAGCACGACGACACCATGAACATGGCCGATATGGGTGACATGGATATGAGCCCTACGTCGATCGGCATCGACAAGGCCATTTCCCGCTTCAATGACCTCGGCCTGTCGCCCGGTTACACCGTCGCGCTGCCCACGAAACCAGAGGGCGTCTACAGCGGCTCCGTCTATCCCGACGATCTGTCGAAACAGCGTGTTATCCATCTGGATCAATATAGCGGCGAACCGCTGATCGACATGACCTATGCGGATTACGGTCCGCTCGGCAAAAGTCTGGAATGGGGCATCAACGTCCATATGGGCCAGCAATACGGGCTGGCAAACCAGATCGTGCTGGCGATTGCCTGCCTCGGCATTATGCTTCTGGCCGTCTCCGGTGGCATCATGTGGTGGAAACGCCGTCCGAAGGGCTCGCTCGGCGTACCGCCCATGCCGCAAAGCCGGCGCACGCTCTATGGCCTCGCCGCCATCCTCGCCATCGGCGGCATTCTCTTCCCGCTGGTGGGAGTGAGCCTTCTGGTGATGCTCGTCCTCGATCTCGTCGTTCAGAGGCTGACGAAGCGCCGAGCAGCATGAAATGGAGGCCGGGAGCAATCCCGGCACTCTGCTTTCACGGATCAAGACGGCGACCTCTTCAAAGCCTGATTGCTGTCTCTTCCTTCGCCGTCCTGATCACGATCATAGTGAAGAAGCGCGCGACGTTGGTCTGATCACGGAAAAGCCTGTCGCAGAGCACGTCGAACTCCTCCATGTCTCGCAAGCGTAACATCAAGACGACGTCCGTTTCACCGGTTACCGCATAGGCTTGTGAAACGGCCTCTTCTTTAGCCGCGATATCCAGAAAGCGGCGCATATGCTGCTCGCCATGCAACTTCAGCTCCACCGTGACGAGCGCCTTGATACCCCGCCCCGATTTGGCGGAATTGAGGATCGCAACGATACGGTCGATAACGCCTGATTTTCGTAGGCGTTGCATCCGGCGCAGACAGCTAGAGGGCGACAGCCCCACCTCGTCAGCCATCTCAATATTCGTGCGCGAAGCATCACGCTGCATCAAATTCAGAAGTTTTTTGTCGATCCCGTCCATTCAGACAAATTATCTCAGTGGATACGATTTGCAATAAAATTGCACAAGAACACAATCTTTGACCACAAATTCGAAATGGCTCGCGCTAGCAGATGGAGACCCACTGAGAGGATTTCTCCATGAAATTTTTGACACCTTTTTTGAAAACGACGCGTGACACATTTGCGATTTATTGGGTGCTTGTTCGGATCACGATTCCCCTTGCGATCCTCACCGAGGTTCTGTCTCGCATGGGTGCAATCGAAGCCGCATCACCAGCGTTTGCGCCGGTCATGAACCTGATCGGCTTACCCTCCGAGTTGGGCTTGGCGTGGCTCACCGCCATGCTGGTGGGGATATGGGGCGCCATTCCGCTCATTTTCACGCTTGTTCCAGCGTCGTCTCTCAGCGTTGCAGATGTCACGGTGTTCTCTGCGCTCATCCTGTTTGCGCATGGTCTACCAATCGAGCAAAAGATTATTCAGCAGGCCGGTCCCGGCATGGCGACCACCACCACACTGCGTATCGCGGGTGGTTTGCTCTATGCCTTTCTCCTGCATCATGTCTTGCAAGGCACCGGTTGGCTATCCGATCCCGTCAGTCCCGCATGGATACCAATGAGCGCTACGCCTGACTGGGCCGTGTATTTTCTTGGTCTCTTGGAAACGATGATCTCCATGCTGGTCATTCTCTTTGCACTGTCGTGGAGCCTCGAAATCCTCAAAGCAATAGGACTGATGAAGGTGATGATGACCGCTCTGGCACCCGTATTGCGTCTCGCTGGCATCAAGGGCGAAGCCGCCAACCTCACCGCCATCGGCTTGTTTCTGGGCATATCCTATGGCGCAGGCCTGCTTATCCGCGAAGCCAGGTCCGGCACTATATCCCCACGCCAAATCTTTCTCTCCTGCGTCTTCATGGGCTTCGCGCACAGCGTAATCGAGGACACACTTCTGATGGTTTCGCTCGGTGCCGACATCTACAGCATCCTCATCGGGCGCGTCATCTTCGCGGTGATGGCGACGGCAGCGATTGCCGCTGTGCTTTACAGCGTATCAGACAAGACATTCTTCGCGCGCATATTCAGACTGCACGCCAGAGAGGTGTGACGTAAATAGGGGATATTGGGAAGCCGGGAAAATCCCGGCTCTGTCCAACGTCACTCAAGCCGGAAACTCGAAGAATCATTCCACTCGATAAGACTTGCACACCCGTCCCTCTGGCATGCGATAGGTCCGAAACCCCATTGCCTCATAATAGGCCTGCCCCAGCTGATTATCCGCACCGATGCTCGCGTCGATATGCTCAAGCCCGGCAGCTTTGGCAGCCGTTAGCGTTGTGCGAAAAAGAGCTGCACCCACGCCCTGGCGCGCAGCATTTGGACTGACATGGGTTCCAATGATGCCCCAGCCCTGCTCAACGCCATAGGGATTGCCAGCTGCAGTCGCCAATCTCAGCGACTGAAATCCGAGAATACGGCCATCATCATCGACAGCCACTGTGCACTGGATACGATCCTCGGCCGTGATGTAGTGGGCCAGTACGGTCGCGACATCCGTCGGCGTCTTGCGCAGCCCCGCCGCAAAGATTTCGTTTTGCACGGCGGCCATGCCCTCGGCATCGTCTAACTCTGCGGGACGCACGATCATCGTCTCTCCAATCACAGGAACGCTCAGCTTTTCAAGTCACACAGCTTGAGGAACTGACCCAATTCATTCTGCATGTCGTCGAACTTGAAAAATGCGGAATGCCCATTTTCGCTGGCGAACTCAAGGTAGCCTTTTGCATCGCCCATCGCTTTCAGATGTTTCGCTGCAACCGCGCCCTCGAAGCCGAGATACTCTGCGACACGCGTGTACTTTCTCTTTTCCGTCGTCTGGCCGTACATCATCATTACATTTTGCGGCTGCGTCTGATCGCGGCCTACGCCGAAATCGACACCGATGGCGAACCCGTTCGGCTTTTCTTCTGGAACGCACATGAACATGACCATGGTCTCACGACCATCCCATGATGTGGCCTGCTGCGCTATGCCGTTGGCGACCCTGCCACCGCTGCTGAACTGCGGCATCAGCGATGTCACACCGGTTTCCTTGTTCTGTCGCTTGGATTGCCCCGAAGCATCATCCGACGAGAAGTTCAGTGTTAATTCGCGCCAGTCTTCGTAGCTATCCGCGAATTTCGCCAGGTCAAACGGCGCACAGCGCAGAACGGCACGGCGCGCCGCTTCCGCATAGACCGCGAACGCAGGGTCCTCTGAATGGTTGGCTACGACGACGGATTTTACCGATCCGTCCCGTTCAAGCTGAGCATTCAAAATCGGTAGGACCACCGGCGGTTCAGCCGCCACGGTCCAGCATCGCGCGATCTGCGGAGCAAGCGCGGCAGAAACGCGCGGATCTGGTTCCTTGGCCTGCGATTGGCCCACGAAAGATGCCACAAGGAAGGCAGCGGAAATTGCTGCGGTCCAATTGGAATTCATAGCAAAGACCCTATTCAAGACCGGAACAGGAACGACGCACCAAATGCGATCAGGGCAAAGCCGATCACGTGGTTGATCGTCAGGCTTTCCTTCAGCCAGAAGACCGAAAACAGCGCGAAGACCGTCAGCGTGATGACTTCCTGCATCGTCTTCAACTGTGCCGTGGAATAGACCTCGGAGCCCATGCGGTTGGCTGGAACGGCGAGGCAATATTCGAAGAAGGCGATCCCCCAACTCGTCATGATCGCGAAGAACAGCAGGCTGCCCTTGTGCTTGAGGTGTCCGTACCATGCGAATGTCATGAAGACGTTCGAGGCGATCAGCATGATGACCGGCCAGATATGCGCAGGGGTTATGGAAAAAGGCATGATGCACCTTGGAATTGGGAGAGGGAAAATTGACCAGAAGGGGGAACAAGTCCCGGCTTGCGACGTCTTGCTTAGCGCAGGATGCAGCAAACAGGAACAGGATTTTAAGGCGCTCTTCACGGAACAGTCAGAGCGCGTGAAGAACGCAGAAGCCAATAACAGGTTCCAACGTGCCACGACGTTTCCTGTTTGTACTCCTTTTTTCGACCCCGCCCCTTCCCTTTCAACCGGACTCTCTCCATATTCCGCCCATGGCCAGATCACCTAAAACACCCTCCGCTAAAACCTCCCGCTCCGATGGCTTCGCCGAGATGCCACAAGCCGAATTCGAAGGCGCGCCGCTGTCCGGCAGCGTTTCGGACTGGGTCAAGCAGCTGGAAGCGGATGCCGAGGCATCCTCCGTCGAGACCCAGCGCGAAGTGGCCTCCAAGGCGGGCAAGCACCGCAAGAAGATCGAGATCGAGGCACGCAAGCAGGCCATCGACGAGGCCGCCAAGGCCAATGCCAGCGTCAACAAGAAGACCACGGCGCAGAAGACGTCACGCGGTTCATCCATCGGCGCCTCCAACGATCCGAAAACCCGCGCCGCCGCCGGTCTCAATCCGGTCGCGGGCATGGATGTCAGCCTCGAGGATGCCGAAAACCTCGCAACCGGCGCCGTCACCGCCACTGTGGAGGCGCTGTCGGCGCTGATCGAAAGCGGCAATCCGCTGTTCAAGGACGGCAAGATGTGGACGCCGCATCGCCCTGCCCGTCCGCCGAAATCCGAAGGCGGCATCACCATCCGCATGGCCTCGGATTTCGAACCGGCGGGCGATCAGCCCACGGCCATTGCCGATCTGGTCGAAGGCATCAATTCCGGGGAACGGTCACAGGTTCTGCTCGGCGTCACCGGCTCCGGCAAGACCTTCACCATGGCCAAGGTCATCGAGGCCACCCAGCGTCCCGCCGTCATTCTGGCGCCCAACAAGACACTAGCGGCGCAGCTCTATTCGGAGTTCAAGAACTTCTTCCCCGAAAATGCGGTGGAATATTTCGTCTCCTATTACGATTACTACCAGCCGGAAGCCTATGTGCCGCGCTCCGATACCTTCATCGAGAAGGAATCCTCGATCAACGAACAGATCGACCGCATGCGCCACTCCGCCACCCGCTCGTTGCTGGAGCGCGACGACTGCATCATCGTCGCCTCCGTGTCCTGCATTTACGGTATCGGCTCGGTGGAAACCTACACCGCCATGACGTTCCAGATGGCGATTGGCGACAGGCTGGATCAACGTCAGCTTCTGGCCGACCTCGTGGCCCAGCAATACAAGCGCCGCGACATGGATTTCCAGCGCGGCTCGTTCCGGGTGCGTGGCGATACCATTGAAATTTTCCCGGCCCACCTGGAAGATGCCGCATGGCGCATTTCCATGTTCGGCGACGAGATTGACAGCATCACCGAATTCGACCCCCTGACCGGCCAGAAGACCGGCGATCTGCAATCGGTGAAGATCTACGCCAATTCGCATTATGTCACCCCGCGCCCCACGCTGAACGGCGCCATCCGCTCCATCAAGGAAGAGCTGAAAGGCCGCCTTGCAGAGCTGGAAAAGGCCGGTCGTCTGCTGGAAGCGCAGCGGCTGGAACAGCGCACCCGCTACGATATCGAGATGCTGGAAGCCACCGGCTCCTGCGCGGGTATCGAGAACTATTCGCGGTACCTCACCGGCCGCAGCCCCGGTGAACCGCCGCCGACCCTGTTCGAATATATCCCCGATAACGCCCTGCTGTTCATCGATGAGAGCCACGTTTCCGTCAGCCAGATTGGCGGCATGTACCGGGGCGACTTCAGGCGCAAGGCGACGCTGGCCGAATATGGTTTCCGCCTGCCGTCGTGCATGGACAACCGCCCGCTGCGCTTCGAGGAATGGGATGCCATGCGCCCGCCAACCGTCGCCGTGTCGGCCACGCCCGGCAATTGGGAGATGGAACAGTCGGGCGGCGTCTTTGCCGAACAGGTCATTCGTCCCACCGGCCTCATCGATCCGCCGGTCGAAATCCGCTCCGCCCGCAGCCAGGTGGATGACGTGCTGGGCGAAATCCGCGAAACGGCGCAGGCCGGATACCGCACCCTCGTGACCGTGCTGACCAAGCGCATGGCAGAGGACCTCACCGAATATCTGCATGAACAGGGCGTGCGCGTGCGCTACATGCACTCGGATATCGACACACTGGAACGCATCGAGATCATTCGTGACCTCCGCCTTGGCGCCTTCGACGTGCTGGTCGGCATCAACCTGCTGCGCGAAGGTCTGGATATTCCCGAATGCGGCTTCGTCGCCATTCTGGATGCCGACAAGGAAGGCTTTTTGCGCTCGGAAACGTCGCTCATCCAGACCATCGGTCGCGCCGCCCGTAACGTCGATGGCAAGGTCATCCTTTACGCGGACAAGATCACCGGCTCGATGCAGCGGGCGATGGACGAAACCTCGCGCCGCCGCGAAAAGCAGGTGGCCTACAACACCGAACACGGCATTACACCTGAGTCGGTCAAGGCCCGCATTTCGGATATCCTCGACAGCGTCTACGAGCGCGATCACGTGCGCGCCGATATCTCCGGCACATCCGGCAAGGGTTTTGCGGATGGCGGTCATATGGTCGGCAACAATCTACAGGCCCATCTCAATGCGCTGGAAAAATCCATGCGCGACGCCGCCGCCGATCTCGACTTCGAAAAGGCCGCCCGCCTGCGCGACGAAATCAAACGCCTCAAAGCCGCCGAACTCGCCGCCATGGACGACCCGATTGCCAAGGAAGAAGCCAAATCACTTGAGGGCAGCAGCAGAGGCAAGCCCGGCAAAAAAGGCAGCGCGAGCGCCAACCGCGAGTCGATTTCCCCCCTTGAGGGGGAGATGTCCGGTAGGACAGAGGGAGGTGAACCAAACCCACCAGCCTCGAAATCTCTCTTCGCCAAACCATCGCTCGATGATATGGGCCCCGGCACAGACACCGCCAAACCCCTGTTCCGCAAAAACAGCCTCGACGAAATGACCGTCGGCCGCACCGAAAAACCCGTCAAGGGCGCAGCTCCGCCCAAGCCCAAAACCGAAGACGGCAAACGCTTCTCACCCCTGCTAGAAGGTCAACCCGACCGCGCCACCGGCGGCAAGGACGACCCACGCCCGATCGCGCGCGGCAAGGTTGGTGTAGGGAGCTATGAAGACCCGGGCGAGCAGAAGCGCAAGGGACGGACGAAGGGAAAGACTGGGCGGCCGGGGCGTTGAGACTCTAGTCGCTGGCCTCTCGGCCGCTATCTGGCAAAACGACCCGCCACCGGTCTCGATAAGTCACCCGCCGAACTGAAGCTCACTCAGGATAGCGCCTTCTTCCACCGTGTAGATCGCGCCAACATCACCAGCAGCGTCGTGCTTCCCTCCACCGGCGATCATTTCTCCGGCTCCTTCGGCACACCCTTCGACGCCCGACGCTTCAACGAGCAAAAGCTCTTCACGACAGTCGCCCAGCACCTCGTCAAAAAACAGGACCTCCCCCACCTACCTCACCGTCGGCGATGACGACGACTTCTCGCTATGGCGCGGCGCCATCGCCCTCCACGAAACCCTGCAAGCCGACAACCGCAAATCCGAACTACGGATCACGGATAGGGATCATGTTTGGGATGTGTGGAAAATGTCGATTATTGATGCGTTGAAGTTTGTGGATGGAGAGTGGTTATGAGTAAGCGGTACTCATTACTAGGAACGGGTTAAAAAAAGAGAGCGAGAGCGCCTCTTATATTAACAGAAAAACTTAAACGACAGATTGAATTGAAAGCAATTTTATCCCAGACTGATTTAGGTGCGCTTTACGGATACAATTATGGATTTAGAACATTGGCTTGATGAAATAATACCGAAGCACGAGAGATTAACAGAATCCGTTGTTTCGATAACGAAAAATCTTTTAGAAGATAATGGAATAGAATTCCTCTCTGTCACCGGGCGAACGAAGCAAACGGAAAGCATTCATGACAAGATAAAAAGGAAGAACTACAAAAACCCTCCCAAGGACATGACTGATATGTCTGGAATTAGGATAATATTATTTATCGAATCTGATATAAAGAAGGCATCAGATTTATTATCATTTTCTTTTAACGTCGACTGGCAAAACAGCAGCAATAAAGACAAAACTTTACTATCAAATCAGGTAGGCTATCGTTCAGTCCACTATGTCTGCGACCTAGGCTCTGAGCGTGCAAAATTACCAGAATATAGAGGATTAGGTGGGCTCAAGTTTGAGTTCCAAATCAGGACGGTATTGCAACACGCGTGGGCGGAACTTGCTCATGACCGCTCATACAAGTTTCGTGGCGCGCTGCCCGATGATTTACAACGTAGCCTCTATCTACACGCGGGACTACTTGAGATTGCAGACAAAGGCTTTAGTGAGATTGCCAAAAATATCGACAGTTACGCCGAGGAAGTCAACAAAAGTTATCAAGACGGAAACCTTGATGTTCCTATAAACTCTATTAGCTTAACGGAATTCATAGAAAACTGGGCCAGAAAAAATCAGTTTCCCCTTGAGCCGCATCAACACCTCGATATCATGAATGACCTTATTAAAGAATTGAGTGCGTTTGGCATTACAACTGTGCGACAGTTAAAAGATATTATTCCGGAAGATTACGTAAAAGTCACAAAAGAACTCGGCATAGAAACAAATATATATGGCTTAGTCAGGGACTGGATGGTTATTCGCGACGTTGAAAAAATTATGGGTACAGGTGTGAGGTGGAGTCTTTATGATCCTGAAACTCATGCAGCTGAAGTGGAAGTCTACGAAAGACTATCATCTCCGGAAAATTTCCAACTCATCTTAGAACATGTCGGAGAGGCTGATGACGAGGAGATTACCTTTTCAGGTTGGGACGACCCTTAGCCGACCTTGATTTAAGATACGGAACCAAATCCGCCCCCACCCGTTCTTTCCCCGAACACCACGTTCAGCATATAAAGGGAAGAAACATCATGAAAAACAAGATCTTCGCACTCGCTGCCGTTGCAGCTCTGACATCTTCTGTTGCCTTCGCACAGACAGCAACAACCGCTCCTTCGGCAGCACCGGCTGCTGGCGCTGATGCGACGATGGCTGGTCCTGGGATTACTATGGGCACCAAGGCCAACGGCCCTTTGAAGTTCGTCAACGTGCAGAAGACCGACCTCACAGCGTCGCAGCTGGATGGTCTTGATATCTACAATGCGCAGAACGAAAACATTGGTGAGATCGAAGACGTCGTGATTGGTGATGGCAAATCCGTCATCGGTCTGGTGGCCAGCGTCGGCGGCTTCCTGGGGATCGACAAGAGCTATGTGGTTCTTGACCCGGCCTCTGTCGCCATCAACAACGACAATGGCACATGGAAGGCCTATGTCGACACGACCAAGGAAGCGCTCGAAGCGGCTCCCAAGCTCGACTACGACAAAATGGACGATTGATCCTGCGAGATAGGCGGGGTTGTCCTGCCGGTCTTCAAGCCCACCGATTGTTGGATTTCTCCATCAATCGGTGGGCTTTTTTGTGGATGTCGGTGGGGCCGCACCGGTCAAGGATATCCGTTGCGTTGTGCTTGTGGTGATGTGGTCAGATCCCCGGCACAAGGCCGAGGATGACGTCGAGAGGCGGATGCCGTCGCGAGAGTTTGGGACCGCCCTGCCCTTACCCGCCGAATTTGCCGCTGCGCGGAAAACCCTTGGGCACGGTGCGGCCGGCGGTGGCGCGGTCGGCCATCCATTCCAGCAGTTCATTGGCGTTCTTGGAGAAGGCGCGCCCGGCGCTGTCTTCCCATGTCAGTCCGCTGGCCAGCGCAAAGCATTTGATGTCCGAAATGCCGCCGTCCTTGTAGCGTTGCAGGCGCACGCCCTTGCCGCGTGACATTTCCGGCACTTGCGACAGCGGGAAGGTCAGCATCTTGCGGTTTTCGCCGACGATGGCGACGTGATCGCCGGTCACTGGCACCAGCAGCTTCATTTCATCCGGCATGGCCACATTCATGATCTGCTTGCCCTTGCGGGTATTGGCCACCATGTCCGTCTCCGCAATCACGAAGCCGTTGCCAGCGGTGGAGGCCAGCAGCAGTTTGCGGGAGGGGTCGTGGACGAAGGCGCTCAGAATATCCTGATCGTTTTCCATATCCACCATGATGCGGACCGGCTCTCCATGGCCACGCCCGCCCGGCAGCTTGTCCGCGCCCAGCGTGTAGGCCTTGCCGCCGGTCGTCACCAGCAACAGCTTGTCGGTGGTCTGCGCCGGGAAGGCCAGCTTCGGGCCGTCGCCTTCCTTGAAGGTCAGGGCAGACGTGTCGGTCATGTGGCCCTTCAGCGCCCTGATCCAGCCCTTTTGCGAGATGACGATGGTGACGGGTTCTTTCTCGATCATCGACTGCTGGATGGCATCCATATCGGCGGTCGGAGCCATGGCGAACAGGGTGCGGCGTGCACCGAGCTTGGTCACCTTGGCGTATTTCTTTTTGACCTCTTCGATTTCCCAGGCCACCGTCTTCCACTGCTTGTCCGGCGAAGCGAGCAATGACTCGATCTCGGCCTTCTCGCTGCTCAGGCCTTCGAATTCCGTGCGGATTTCGAACTCTTCCAGCTTGCGCAGGGAGCGCAGGCGCATGTTGAGAATGGCTTCGGCCTGAATATCAGTGAGGTTAAAGCGGGCGACCATGACCGGCTTCGGCTCGTCTTCCTCGCGGATGATGGCAATGATCTCATCGATGTTGAGATAGGCGATGAGGAAGCCGCCGAGAATTTCCAGGCGGCGGTCGATGGCGGCCAGACGGAAGCGCGAGCGGCGCAGCAGCACGTCGCGGCGGTGGTCCAGCCATTCCTTCAGCACCTCGTTCAGCGCCATGACCTTGGGCACCCGGCCCATGGACAGAACGTTCATGTTGAGCGGGATGCGGTTTTCCAGATCGGACAGGCGGAACAGCGACTCCATCAGCAGCGTGGCATCGACGGTGCGGTTCTTGGGCACCAGCACGACGCGCACGTCCTCGGCGGATTCGTCACGCACATCTTCCAGCAGCGGCAGGCGCCGCGCCAGCAAAAGCTCGGCAATCTTCTCGATCAGCCGCGATTTCTGAACCTGATAGGGAATTTCGGTGATGACGATCTGATAGCCGCCGCGGCCCAGATCCTCGATTTCCCACTTCGCCCGTACGCGAAAACCGCCACGGCCGGTCTTGTAGGCATCGATGATGCTGTCGCGGCTTTCGATGATGACGCCACCTGTCGGCAGGTCCGGGCCTTCGATGCCGCCCTTTCCCGGATGAGCGGGATCGAACATCAGATCCTCGACGCTCGCTTCCGGGTTCTTGATCAGCCGCAGCGCGGCATCGCACAGCTCATGGGCGTTGTGCGGCGGAATGGAGGTCGCCATCCCCACGGCAATGCCGGAAGAGCCGTTGGCGAGAAGGTTGGGAAACGCGCCGGGCATAACGACCGGCTCTTCGTCTTCCTCGTTATAGGTCGGGCGAAAATCGACGGCATCCTGCTCGATGCCCTCCAGCAGAAGTGCTGCGACATCCGTCATGCGTGCTTCGGTGTAACGATAGGCGGCGGCGCCATCGCCATCGATATTGCCGAAGTTGCCCTGCCCGTCCACAATGGGATAGCGCTGGGAGAAATCCTGCGCCAGGCGCACAAGCGCATCATAGACCGACTGGTCGCCATGCGGGTGAAACTTACCGATGACGTCACCGACGATACGGGCGCATTTCTTGAACGCGGAGTTCGGGCGAATGCCCATCTCGCTCATGGCATGAATGATGCGGCGGTGCACCGGCTTCAAACCATCACGAACATCCGGTAGCGCACGGTGCATGATGGTCGATAGCGCGTAGGCCAGATAGCGCTCTTCGAGCGCCGCCTTCAAATCGATCGGCACAATATTGTTGTCGTCTCCGCCGGACGGAGGAAGAAGATTTTTTCCCATAGCGCTTGACTAGCGGAAAGGGCCAATCCCGGCAAGGAATCAGGGCTTTTGCGCTGTGGATGACCGGGGCCAAGCGTATATTTTTTGTTAATCTTGTTTTTATGCCGCAATTCGGCCATTCGTTGCAAAGTACGAATGCAGTAGACCGTCGCTATGCCTCGGATATAAATGCATGATTCCGGTTTTCGATAAGCCAACGTCCAAGATTCATCAGGGAAGAGACATAATGAGACTTCAATCTACACGGCATTTTCTGCTCGCAGGCGTTGCGGCCGTCGCGTTCGCATCACCCGCATTTGCACTCGATGGCGCAGACGTGCTCAAGAAGATCAACGATTCCTATCGCGTCCAGGGCGCTGAAATCGGCGCGAAGTCGATTGCCGTCGATGGGTCGACCGTTACGATGAGCGGCGTGACCTTCAACGCAACGACAGCCAAGGAGCAGGTCATTCCCCTCGGCAACGTCAGGCTTGAGGGTGTGGAGGAAGCCAATGGTGGTTACACCATCGAAAAGATGAGCTTTGATAACGTCAACTACGCCAAGGAAAATGTCGCGATCGACGTCAGCGACATCTACGTGTCCGGCATCGTCGTGCCTGCAGACGCGACCACTGGCACGGTGGATTCGATGCTGCTGTACGATGAGGCCCACAGCGGTCCGGTGTCGGTCAAGATCGATGGCAAGGAAACCTTCGCTCTCGAAGAAACAACGACGACGATGACCAAGAGCGAAGACGACAGCACCATCAGCTTCGATCTGAACGCAACCGGCTTCAAGGCCGATCTCAGCAACGTTCAAGACCCAAAGTCCAAGGAAGCGATCGACAAGCTTAAGGTTCAGTCGCTGAGTGGCGAAATGAACATGAGCGGTTCCTGGGAAATCGCGCCGGGTACGCTGACGATCGATGAATATGCCCTCGATCTGAAAGATGTCGGTCGCCTCAACATGGCCTTCAGCTTCTCCGGCTACACGCTGAACTTCATCAAGTCGATGCAGGATGCCGTCAAGGCGCAGGCGGCCAACCCCAACAAGGAACAGGCCGATCAGGCGGCTGGTCTCGCGATGCTCGGCCTCATGCAGCAGTTGAGCTTCAACAGCGCCGAAATCAGCTTCGACGATGCCAGCATCACCAAGCGCGCCATCGATTACGCGGCTGGTGAGCAAGGCATGTCCAGCGAGCAGCTGGCCCAGACCATCAAGGGCATGGTCCCGATCATGATGGCGCAGCTCAACGTGCCAGAGCTGCAGAACGCTGTTTCCGCCGCCGTCAACACCTATATCGACGATCCGAAGAACTTCACGATCTCGGCTGCACCGGCAAAGCCCGTGCCCTTCCCCATGATCATGGGTGCGGCCATGGGTGCCCCGAACACCATCCCGCAGGTGTTGGGCGTCACGGTTTCGGCCAACGAATAGTTTCACCGTTTCAGAACGACGAAAGCCCCGGATCACTCCGGGGCTTTCCAGACTGCTGACAAACCCGCCGATTTTTGTCGGTGGGTTTTTGCGTTTTTGGGCTTCTCGTTCAGGTGGTGTTTTCGCGAGCTGGATGGCGCAAT
>NZ_JACIDV010000017.1 GCF_014196515.1 Rhizobium skierniewicense
CATCCAGCTCGCGAAAACACCACCTGAACGAGAAGCCCAAAAACGCAAAAACCCACCGACAAAAATCGGCGGGTTTGTCAGCAGTCTGACCCGCCTCTGGCGGGTCTTTTTGTCTGTTATTCACTGGAAACGTCCCGGTATTTTGATTTCCTTCGAATTATTGTTTGGAGCGGAATGGCGTTTCCGATAGAGTTTTTATGTGATTTGCAGCGTGATATAACGTTTTTTTGAATGTTTGCTGTGTTTTCCGATTCGGCGTGGCGGGCGAATGCGGAAAAATGTGAAGCGTATTGTGACGTCGTGCGTGTGTGAGATTTCAGCCTGCACCAATGGCCAAGGCTATCTCCTCTTGTGACTTGAAAATGACAGTGACGAAACCCACTTTTAGTCACAACACAGAATATGCCGGAAACTCCCCAAGAAAGTCCGGCAGGCGTCCCCCAAAAGGGGACCATTGAAAGGAAATGATATGACAAACATTCCGTCTGCTGCATCTGGTGGTACATATCCCGTACTTCCCCTGCGCGACATTGTCGTCTTCCCGCACATGATCGTTCCACTGTTCGTCGGTCGCGAAAAATCCATTCGCGCGCTCGAGGAAGTCATGGGGTCTGACAAGCAGATTATGCTGGTTACTCAGATCAATGCGAGTGATGACGATCCAGATCCATCCGCGATCCACAAGGTCGGCACATTGGCCAATGTTTTGCAGCTTCTGAAGCTGCCCGATGGCACGGTGAAGGTTCTGGTTGAAGGCAAGGGTCGCGCCCAGATCGAAGAATATACTGACCGTGAAGACTTCTATGAAGCCACGGCCATCGCTTTGCGCGAGACAGAGGAAGATCCTGTCGAGCTGGAAGCCCTGTCGCGCTCCGTCGTGTCGGAATTTGAAAGCTATGTGAAGCTCGACAAGAAGATTTCGCCCGAAGTCGTCGGCACCGCGAGCCAGATCGATGACAATTCCAAGCTCGCCGACACGGTTGCCTGGCATCTGCCGATCAAGATGATCGAAAAGCAGCAGATGCTGGAAACCCTCAGCGTCAAACAGCGTCTGGAACAGGCTCTCGGCTTCATGGAAGGTGAGATCTCCGTCCTTCAGGTCGAAAAGCGGATCCGTTCGCGCGTCAAGCGCCAGATGGAAAAGACACAGCGCGAATATTACCTGAACGAGCAGATGAAGGCGATCCAGAAGGAACTCGGCGACGGCGAGGATGGCCGTGACGAAATGGCCGAACTGGAAGATCGTATCTCCAAGACCAAGCTTTCCAAGGAGGCCAGGGAAAAGGCCGACGCGGAAATGAAAAAGCTGCGTCAGATGAGCCCGATGTCTGCGGAAGCAACCGTCGTGCGCAATTATCTGGATTGGCTGCTTGGTCTGCCATGGGCTAAGAAGTCGAAGATCAAGACAGACCTGAACGCTGCCGAGGCAACCCTTGAACTCGACCACTTCGGTCTGGACAAGGTCAAGGAGCGCATTGTCGAGTATCTTGCCGTGCAGGCGCGCGCGACAAAGATTCGTGGCCCGATCCTGTGCCTCGTCGGTCCTCCCGGCGTTGGCAAGACGTCGCTTGCGAAGTCTATCGCCAAGGCGACGGGTCGTGAATATGTGCGTATGGCACTGGGTGGTGTTCGGGACGAGGCTGAAATTCGCGGCCACCGCCGGACCTATATCGGCTCCATGCCGGGTAAGATCGTCCAGTCGATGAAGAAGGCCAAGAAGTCCAACCCGCTCTTCCTGCTCGATGAAATCGACAAGATGGGCCAGGACTTCCGCGGCGATCCGTCTTCCGCTTTGCTGGAGGTGTTGGATCCGGAACAGAACTCGACATTCATGGACCACTATCTCGAAGTGGAATATGACCTGTCGGACGTGATGTTCGTGACAACCGCCAACACGCTGAACATTCCAGGTCCATTGATGGACCGCATGGAAGTGATCCGCATTGCCGGTTACACGGAAGACGAAAAGCGCGAAATCGCCAAGCGTCACCTCCTGCCGAAGGCAATCAAGGAACATGCGCTGCGCCCGGAAGAGTTTTCCGTCAGCGACGATGCCTTGATGGCCATCAGCCAGCAATATACCCGTGAGGCAGGCGTTCGTAGCTTTGAGCGTGAGTTGATGAAACTCGCCCGCAAGGCTGTGACCGAAATCATCAAGGGCAAGTCGACGTCTGTGGCCGTGACGGCTGAAAACATCAACGATTACCTGGGTGTGCCGAGATATCGTCACGGTGAAGCCGAGGGCGAAGATCAGGTTGGTGTTGTCACTGGTCTGGCCTGGACCGAAGTCGGCGGTGAGCTTCTGACGATTGAAGGCGTGATGATGCCCGGCAAGGGCCGCATGACGGTGACCGGCAATCTGAAGGAAGTGATGAAGGAATCCATCTCGGCTGCGGCGTCTTATGTCCGCTCCCGCGCCGTGGACTTCGGCATCGAGCCTCCACGCTTCGACAAGTCGGATATCCACGTGCACGTACCGGAGGGTGCGACGCCGAAGGATGGACCATCTGCCGGTGTCGCCATGGCAACGGCGATCGTGTCGATCATGACGGGCATTCCCGTGGATAAGAACGTCGCCATGACGGGTGAAATCACGCTGCGCGGTCGCGTTCTGCCGATCGGTGGTCTGAAGGAAAAGCTTCTTGCTGCGCTTCGCGGCGGTATCAAGAAAGTGCTCATTCCCGAAGAGAACGCCAAGGATCTCGCAGAGATTCCCGACAACGTGAAAAACGGAATGGAAATCATTCCGGTGTCGCGGATGGGTGAGGTTATCAAGCATGCGCTGATCCGCCAGCCGGAGGCGATCGAGTGGGATGGCAGTATTGAGACACCCTTGGTCGCCACGGTCGAGGGCGTTGACGACGCCGGACAAACAATTGCTCATTGAGGCATTCACGCCACGGTGATGCTCTTAAGGCACAACTTAAGTCCAGGACCGGCAGAAATGCCGGTCTTTTTTTGTGAAAATATCGGTAGACCCCTTGTTTTTCAGGCCATTCCAGCGCTTTTGAGTTGCGGTGCGCGAATGCATTCGTATTCTGCGCCGACTTTATTTGAGTCGTTTCAAACCATTGAAAGGGGTGGAAACATGAACAAGAACGAGCTCGTCTCTGCAGTTGCCGAAAAGGCTGGTCTTACGAAGGCTGATGCTGCTTCCGCTGTGGATGCTGTATTCGAAACTGTACAGGGCGAACTGAAGGCTGGTGGCGACATCCGTCTCGCTGGCTTCGGCAGCTTCACCGTAAGCCGCCGCGAAGCCTCCAAGGGCCGTAACCCATCTACGGGTGCAGAAGTCGATATCCCGGCTCGCAACGTTCCCAAGTTCTCTGCAGGCAAGGGCCTGAAGGACGCGGTTAACTCGTAATTTTTTCTGGACGGTCCGTGCGTGCGGCGCGCGGGCTTGATATCCAAGAGACACGAGGAAAATTTGGCTCTTTGTAAGATTTACAAAATGCGGCCGAATAAAATGCAGAAAGCCCGGCTATGCCGGGCTTTTTGTTTTTCAGCAGGTTCTTATTGTCACGTGGCTGTCACGTGCATGCCGCAGAAGCCCTTGCAGGCATCTACAAATGCATTGAAGGGGACACTATGACATTTCGCTTTTCCAGTGCGGCACTCACCGCAGCACTTTTCGCATCTGCTGCATGTCCTGCGGCAGCTGAGCCGGTTTTCAACCGCATCGCCTCGTTCCCCGTGGCTTTGAACCTTCCCTCTGATAAGGACGAGAAGACGGTCACATCTGCCGAAATCATTACGGCAAGCGAAGACGGCAACACGCTGATTTATTCGGACAGCCCTCTGGGTGGTATCGGCTTCATCGACATCCAGGATCCAAAGACGCCGAAGGCACTTGGGGCGTTGATGATGGATGGCGAGCCGACCTCGGTGGTTGCGACCGGCTCGAAGGTGCTGGCTGGCGTCAATACGTCGGAGAGCTTCACCAAGCCATCTGGCAAGCTCGTGACGGTCGATATCGCCACCAAAACCATCGAGGCGAGCTGTGATCTCGGCGGCCAGCCCGATTCGGTTGCCGTTTCCCCGGACAAGAGCTTTGTGGCAATCGCTATCGAAAACGAGCGCGATGAAAAGGTGAATGACGGCGCTCTACCGCAAATGCCCGCTGGCTTCCTGGTCACAGTTGGCCTAAAGAATGGCGCTGCAGATTGCTCGACACTGAAGAAGATCGATGTCACCGGTCTAGCGGACATCGCGCCTGAGGATCCTGAACCGGAATTCGTCTCGATCAATTCCAGGGGTGAGATCGCCCTGACACTTCAGGAGAACAACCATATCGTCATTGTCGATGGCAAGAGCGGCAAGGTCACGAGCCATTTCTCGGCCAGCACGGTCGATCTGGAAGGCATCGATGCCAAGACAGATGGCCAGTTGACGTTTACCGACAGCCAAAAAGGCCGAAAGCGCGAGCCAGATGCCGTGAAGTGGCTGGACGATAACCGCATCGTCATCGCCAACGAGGGCGATTGGGAAGGCGGATCACGTGGTTTCACCATCTTCGACAAGACCGGCAAGCTGATCTATGAGGCGGGCGCTTCGCTGGAACAGGCCGTTGCTGCCATCGGCCATTACCCCGAAAAGCGTTCCAAGGCGAAGGGCATCGAGCCTGAAGGCCTGGAGGTGGCGACGTTCGGCGGTGACACGTATATCTTCGTTCTGGCAGAGCGCGCCTCCGTCGTTGGCGTCTACAAGGACACCGGCAGCGAGCCGCAATTGACACAACTGCTTCCATCCGGCATCTCGCCGGAAGGTGCCGTTGCCATTCCAGCGCGCAACCTTCTCATCACCGCCAATGAGGCCGATCTGGTGGCAGATGGCGGCGCTCGTTCACATGTCATGATCTACGCGCGTGCCGAAGGCGAGGCGGCCTATCCGCAGCTCGTGTCGGAGACGGTCGACGGAGCGCCCATCGGCTGGGGCGCCGTTTCCGGTCTCGTCGGCGATGCCGACAAGGACGGCATCCTCTATGCCATCTCTGACTCCGTTTACGGTAACCAGCCTTCCATCTACACGATCGATGCGACCAAAAAACCGGCCCTCATCACCAGTGTGTCGCGGGTGAAGCGCGATGGCTTGGCAGCGCAGAAGCTGGATATGGAGGGCATCACGCTCGATGGCAAGGGCGGCTTCTGGGTTGCCTCCGAAGGCAACAGCGAAAAGCTCGTGCCGCATGCCGTCTACAACGTCAATGCTAAGGGCGAGATCAAGGCCGAAATTGCGCTTCCCAAGGAATTGCTGGAAGACGAGACCCGATTCGGTTTCGAAGGCATCACCATGATTGGTACAGGCGACGACGCCACCCTGTGGATGGCCGTCCAGCGAGACTGGGGCAAGGCAGAAAAGGGCATGGTCAAGCTCGTGTCCTACAATCTGAAGTCCAAGGAATGGGGCGCCGTGCACTACCCGCTGGACAAGACCGCGCAAGGTTGGGTCGGTCTTTCCGAAATCACCGCCCACGGCGACAAGGTCTATATCGTCGAGCGCGACAACCAGATTGGTGACAAGGCAAAGATCAAGAAGCTCTACAGCGTCGATCTGTCCGAGCTGAAGCCTGCCAAGATCGGCGGCGAACTGCCGCTGGTCAGGAAAACCCAAGTCCACGACTTCCTGCCAGATTTGAAGGCTCAGACAAACGGTTACGTCGTCGACAAGCTGGAAGGTTTCGCCTTCGACAAGTCCGGCAAGGCTTTTGCAGTGACGGACAATGACGGCGTGGACGATTCGTCCGGTGAGACGCTGTTCTTCCCGGTCGATCTGAAGGGCAAGAACTGATCCGTGACATACCGCGTCATCCGCGCCATGAAGGCAGGGATGACGACATCGAGAGTACCGATACATCAAACAAAAAGCCGGACGTCGAATGGGACGCCCGGCTTTTTTGATCGTCATTCCTTCCCTTGAAGATTACGCGTCCTTCAACGAATACTTCTCAAGCGCGTCGCGATTGATCTCAATGCCCAGACCAGGTCCATCCGGTATCTGCACCACGCCGTCGACGTGATCCAGCGGGCTGGTCAGCACCGCCTGACGGTAGGGGTTTTCGGTCCGGTCAAATTCAAGAATAGGCGGGCGTGGGTTGCGCCGGGCAGGGTCTGGCGGCAGATAGGCCATGAACTGCAAAGCCGCAGCGATTGCGACGCCTGTGCCCCAGACATGCGGAACCACGCGAACACCGTAGAGCGTCGCAAGATCGGTGATGCGCCTGGTTTCGGAAAAACCGCCGCTTCCAGCAAGGTCAGGCTGGAGAATATCGACTGCCCGGCTTTCCAGCGGTGCGCGCATGCCATAACGGCCATGCCATGTTTCACCGCCAGCGACCGGAATGGGCTGGCCAGCGCGAACGGCCTGATAGGCATCCAGTTGCTCGGGCACCACGGGCTCTTCGAACCAATCGATGCCTAAGGGTGCTAGCGCCTTGCCGACCTCGATCGCTTCCAGCGCATCGTAGCCATGATTGGCATCGATCATGATACGCACATCTGGGCCGACCGATTCTCGCGCGGCCTTGATGACCGCGACATCCTCCGCCACGTCGAAGCCGATCTTGATCTTGACGGCGTGAAACCCTTGCGCCGCATATCCGGCGACTTCCGCCGCAACGTCCGATACGGCATCGACGCCGTCCTTGCGGAAAGACCCGGTGGCGTATGCTTTTACGCTTTCACGGAAGCGACCACCCAGCAGACGCGAAATCGACGTGCCGAAACGCCTACCCTTGATATCCCACAGCGCGATATCGATACCACTCAATGCCGTGACCGTCAGGCCACGCTGACCCTGATCGCGCAGCAGATTATAAAGCTGATGCCAGATGACCTCGATATCGAGCGGATCCTTGCCGATCAGGTGAGGAGTGTATGCGGCAACAACGGCCGCATTCGGTTTGGCTGGGCCGAGGCATTCGCCCCAGCCTACGGTTCCGTCGTCACAGATGATCTCGACAAGACAGTGAATACGGCGGTCGAAGCGCATCGACGCGCTTTCAAAGGCATGGCCAAGCTTATAATCCAGCAGGTGAGTCCGAACCGCATCGATCTTCATGACGTGTAGGGCTCCATCAGGGTCTTCAGCATTTCGACTTCTTCCTCGGTCAGATCCGTCAGTGGTGCCCGCACCGGTCCGGCATCAAAGCCAAGAAGGCGTACACCTGCCTTGATCGCGGACACTGCATAACCCTTCTGGCGATTACGAATCGCCATGAACGGATAGAAGAAATCAATGAGAATGCGGTCGGTGGTCGTCCTGTCGCCTGCACGCAAGGCTTTGTAGAATGTCTGGGCAAGTTCCGGCACGAAGTTGAAAACGGCAGACGAATAAGTCGTCACGCCCGCGCCCAGATAGGCATCAGCGAACAATTCGGCTGTCGGCATGCCACCGAGATAGGTCAGGCGGTCGCCAATCGTCGCCGTGATCTTGCGCACCAAGCCGATGTCACCGGACCCATCTTTAAAGCCCACGAGGTTGGGGCAGTTGTCACAGAGCTTCTGGAGCGTTTCCGCCGTCAGAATGGAATTGTCTCGGTTGTAGACCATGACGCCGATGGAGATGGAATCACACACAGCCTTAATATGCGCGTACAGTCCTGCCTGCGAGGCATCCATCAGATAATGCGGCAGCAAGAGGATGCCGTCCGCCCCTGCTTCTTCAGCGCCCTGAGCGATCTGTATGGCCATCTTGGTGCCGTAACCGCAGCCCGAAACGATGGGAACGGACCCGGCAGCAGACTTCGCTGCCTTGACGACGGTTGCGACTTCGTCTGGCGCCAGAGAAAAGAACTCACCCGTTCCACCAGCCGCAAACAACACGGATGCATCGAAACCGGACAGCCAGCCGACATGATCCAGATAAGGCTTTTCGTTGAAGTCGCCATTCTGGGTAAAGGGCGTGACGGGGAAGGAAAGAAGCCCCGCGCCGAGCGCGACCTTGAGTTCTTGCGGATCCATAGCCATGAAACGTGTCTCTCCGATTGTATCTTTGTCGCGATGATAATCGAGATATGATCTTCGTCAAGAATTTATCATATGAGTTGAGAGGTTTGGCGTCGTGATTTTCAGGAAGGAGAAAGCGGAAAATGCCGTTCTGGAAAAGTATTCTTGGTGCCATCGACAGGGATACAGGCAAAATCCTCGGCCTTGAACAAATAGACCTCTTAGGCGTAGAGGTAAGATAACGAACAAAATTATGTATGATCACAAACCGACTGACGATTTTGATTTCGATGGGGAGGAAGCATGCTGAAAAAACTATTGTTGACCGGCGCCGCAGGCGGTGTAGGCACAGTCATTCGTCCACTTCTGACCGGATTGGCGGAAACTGTCGTGCTGTCGGACATGGTCGATATCAGCGATCTCGCCGCGCATGAAAGCTTCGTGAAATGCGATCTTTCCAATCGCACCGAGGTCAATCAGGCCGTCGCTGGTGTTGATGGTATCATCCACCTTGGTGGCATCTCGGTGGAGCGGCCGTTCGAGTTGATCCTGAAAGGCAACATCGAGGGCGTCTACAACCTGTATGAAGCTGCACGCCACAATGGCCAGCCGCGCATCATCTTCGCCAGTTCCAACCACACGATCGGTTTCCACACGCGAGACCAGAAGCTCGACAGCCATTCGCCTGTCAGGCCCGACACCCTCTATGGCGTCTCAAAATGCTTCGGTGAGGATCTCGCAAGCTATTATTTCGACAAGTTCGGACAGGAAACCCTGTCGGTGCGGATCGGCTCCTGCACGCCGAAGCCGCTCAACACCCGCATGCTGGCGACATGGCTCAGTATCGGCGATCTGGTGTCGCTGTGCGCCCACGGTTTCGACGCCCCGCGTCTCGGGCACGCCATTGTCTATGGCGCGTCCGACAATCGCGAGAGCTGGTGGGACAACAGCAACACATCCTTCCTGGGTTGGAAACCAAGGGATAGCTCATCGAAATGGCGCGCTGAGATTATTGCTGAATTCGGCAAGGAAGACCCGAAAGATCCGGCTGTGATCTACCAAGGCGGCGCGTTCACCACATCGGGACATCCAGCGGACGGCTGAAATTGGCGGGGAAGGGCAGGGGAGGATTGATGTCCCTATTTCTGCCTGTCCTGCCTTTCCGAGTCGTACTGAACCCAGCGAAAAAAGACATAGATAGGCAGCGCAATCAGCGCCAGCGTGACGACAGAGTTTATAAACATGGTTACATCCCACAGATCCGCCTTCATCATGAAGTCGGTACGCTAATATGTGCGCGAAATTATTGAAAAACCCTAAATATCATCCGTCATAATTGAGTGCTCACAAGCATTTGCTATGTGCCAAAACGAACACTCTTACCATTTGCTGAAATATAGGGAGAAAATCGTCGAAACCTATGGGTTTCACGCGGATAAAGTCTCTATGTTCATGGGATTGAGGTGGATCAACGGCTCCACGCGCAGGCGGACCATGAGCCGCTTCAGTGTTCCAATATTTAATCTTTGGAGAATGGTGGGCGATGACGGACTCGAACCGCCGACATCCTCGGTGTAAACGAGGCGCTCTACCAACTGAGCTAATCGCCCGTCGCGTCCCGCAGATCATGTCTGCCGCGTCGGTGGCCGTGATGTATTGGTAACGGAAAAAAACCGCAAGAGCCTTTGTGAAGTTTTTTTGTTTTTTTCGAATTTTGTGTGGACGGGGAATTGCCCCCGCAGCATGCCGAGCCCCCATCAGTGTCGAAAGGGCGCGCGAATCTCCATGGGCTGTGACGGGGCAGAGGGGCAGCCTGGGATTGGTTTTGGATGAAAACTTTGCGTCTGTGGATAAGTCTCACTTCCACTGGCTAAAAAAAAAGAAGAGCGCAAAACGCGGGGAAACCCGGCTTGATCAGACGTTTGAGAATGCAAAATGCACTAGCCTATTCTTTTGTCGTGAAACTTGCTTGACACTCCAACACGAACGCCTTAGTTAGCCGCTCAACGAACAGCCGAGGCGAGTTCGTAAGGCGGGTTTCGGCCAGTCTTTTTGGGAATGTGCGGGTGTAGCTCAGTTGGTTAGAGTGCCGGCCTGTCACGCCGGAGGTCGCGGGTTCGAGCCCCGTCACTCGCGCCATTCCTTCCTCGAAGTCTACGGATCGCAATGATCCTTAAAATGCGCGGGTGTAGCTCAGTTGGTTAGAGTGCCGGCCTGTCACGCCGGAGGTCGCGGGTTCGAGCCCCGTCACTCGCGCCATTTTATTCCTCTACAAACATATTGTTTGCTCCCAAAATAGAGCATGCGGGGAATTTTGTCTCCGTGACGTCCTTCTCTTCCCCTCCGTAGTTCAGCAGTCGTCACGACGTGTGAATCGCGTCTTCATATCGCGTCCGGCTATAGCATTTCTTGCCTGTTTTGATCATGTTTCCTTGGCCGTTTTCCTGCCGTTTTGCGTACAAATTTATGGAAAGCTTCGCGTTCTCTCGCAATTGCGATATTCTCTAATCGATTGAAGTGGTTAGCGATATTTCGGCTTGATGCGGCTGGTATATTGCGCCGATAGAATGACATATCCCGGTCACGATTGGCTTGAAATGACACTTAATCTCTTGCAGAGAGAGCGTGGCTGCGATAACCACAGCGGCGTTGCAACATAATTTCGGCCCTATGGATTCCACTGTCCAGACAGGGCATGCTCGACGCTCGGTCGGGCAAGGAAGAGACAATGACTGAACTCCTCAGTTCCTACATTCCGATCGCAATCTTCATTGGTATCGCGCTTGTCATCGGTCTGGCGCTGTTGATTGCGCCTTTTGCCGTTGCCTACAAGAATCCGGACCCGGAAAAGCTCTCCGCATTCGAGTGCGGCTTCAATGCTTTCGACGATGCCCGTATGAAGTTCGACATTCGCTTCTATCTGGTGTCGATCCTGTTCATCATCTTCGATCTGGAAGTCGCGTTCCTATTCCCGTGGGCCGTGTCCTTCGGTGAAATCGGCTGGTTTGGCTTCTGGTCCATGATGGTGTTCCTCGGCGTTCTCACCATCGGCTTTATCTACGAATGGAAGAAGGGGGCACTCGAATGGGCGTAGTTTCAAACGACACCACGCTTGTCGCACAAAAGCCCAAGGGCATCATCGATCCGGCCACAGGCAAGCCTGTTGGCAGTGATGATGGCTATTTTACCGAAATCAACGACGAGCTTGCCGACAAGGGTTTTCTGGTCACGTCCACGGATGAGTTGATCACCTGGGCGCGCACCGGTTCGTTGATGTGGATGCAGTTTGGTCTGGCCTGTTGCGCCGTTGAAGGCCTGATGCAGGCTTCCGGCCCGCGTTACGACATGGAACGCTTCGGCGTTGCCCCGCGCGCGTCACCGCGCCAGTCGGACGTAATGATCGTTGCGGGCACGCTGACCAACAAGATGGCGCCCGCGCTTCGCAAGGTCTATGACCAGATGCCGGAGCCACGTTACGTCATTTCCATGGGTTCCTGCGCCAATGGCGGCGGTTACTATCACTATTCCTACGCCGTCGTGCGCGGCTGCGATCGTGTGGTGCCGGTCGATATCTATGTGCCGGGCTGTCCCCCCACGGCGGAAGCACTGCTGTACGGCGTGCTTTTGCTGCAAAAGAAGATCCGGCGTACCGGTACGATCGAGCGTTAAGGGCAGAGGACTGATAAATGAGCGAAGCTCTCAATGATCTCTCGGCCTATGTGAATGAGGTGCGCGGTTCCCTGCTGGAATCGTCCGTCATTGCCTACGGCGAGCTGACGCTGACTACGACACCGGATAACATTCTCGCGCTCTTGACGTTCCTGCGTGATGACGTGCAGTGCGGTTTCGTCAATATCATCGACATCTGTGGTGTCGACTGGCCGAGCCGCGAAAAGCGCTTCGATGTCGTCTACCACCTGCTGTCGCCACGCCAGAACCTGCGTGTCCGCATCAAGCTTCAGGCGGCAGAAGACGAAGCCGTGCCATCCGCGACATCTGTGTTTATCGGCGCGGAATGGTTCGAGCGCGAAGCATGGGATATGTATGGCATTCCCTTCGAAGGCCATTCCGATCTGCGCCGCATCCTGACCGACTATGGTTTTGAAGGTCATCCGCTGCGCAAGGATTTTCCGGTCACTGGCTTTGTGGAAGTGCGCTATGACGACGTGTTGAAGCGCGTTCTCTACGAGCCGGTCGAACTGAAGCAGGAATTCCGTAATTTCGACTTTCTCTCCCCTTGGGAAGGAACAGACTATGTTCTTCCGGGCGATGAAAAGGCCAAGCCATGACAGAACATAACGTTCGCAATTTCACGATCAACTTCGGCCCGGAACACCCGTCCGCGCACGGCGTGTTGCGTCTCGTCCTCGAACTCGACGGTGAAGTCGTGGAGCGGGTCGATCCGCATATCGGCCTGTTGCACCGCGGCACCGAAAAACTGATCGAGACCAAGACCTATCTTCAGGCGCTGCCCTATTTCGACCGCCTGGATTACGTTGCGCCGATGAACCAGGAGCACGCTTTCTCGCTCGCCGTGGAAAAGCTTCTCGGTCTGGAAATTCCGATGCGTGGTCAGTTGATCCGCGTTCTGTTTTCGGAAATCGGCCGCATTCTCTCGCACATCATGAACGTCACGACCCAGGCCATGGACGTCGGCGCCATGACGCCGCCGGTCTGGGGCTTCGAAGAGCGCGAAAAGCTCATGGTGTTCTATGAGCGCGCGTCTGGCGCTCGTCTGCACGCGGCTTACTTCCGCCCAGGTGGTGTCCATCAGGATCTGCCGCCTGAACTGGTGGATGATATCGGCAAATGGTGCGATCCGTTCATCACCTTCCTCGACAATGTCGAAGGTCTTTTGACCGATAACCGCATCTACAAGCAGCGTAACGTCGATATCGGTGTTGTGTCGCTGGAAGATGCGTTTGCCTGGGGCTTTACCGGCGTCATGGTTCGCGGTTCGGGTGCTGCATGGGACTTGCGCCGTGCGCAGCCTTACGAGTGCTATTCCGATCTCGAATTCGACATTCCCGTCGGCAAGAATGGCGACTGTTATGACCGCTATCTGATCCGCATGCAGGAAATGCGCGAATCGATCAAGATCATGAAGCAGTGCGTCGAGCTTTTGCAGGGCAAGCACCGCATCGGCGCGGTTTCGTCTCTCGATGGCAAGGTCGTGCCGCCGAAGCGTGGCGAGATGAAGCGTTCGATGGAAGCGCTGATCCACCACTTCAAGCTTTACACCGAAGGCTATCACGTTCCAGCCGGCGAAGTGTACGCAGCCGTCGAAGCGCCAAAGGGTGAGTTCGGCGTCTATGTGGTCGCCGATGGTTCGAACAAGCCGTATCGCTGCAAGATTCGCGCTCCGGGTTTTGCGCATCTGGCGGCGATGGATTACCTTTGCAAGGGCCACCAGCTCGCCGACGTGACGGCGGTTCTCGGCTCTCTGGACATCGTGTTCGGGGAGGTTGATCGCTGATGCGTTTGCCGCTGGCCATGTTGGCTCTTGTCGCCGCGACCGCACCTGTTTTCGCCCAGACGGCGGACGACGGTGTGTCTTCGCAGGCGAGCGGCGGTTCATCATCTGTCAAACAACTTCTGTCGCAGGGATACGAGATCAAATCCTCGCTTCCCAATGGCGGAAAATTCATTGTGTTCATGCAAAAAGACAAAACGGCCTATGCCTGCGAGTTCGTCACGGTGACGAGATCGCGGTGCGAGTCGTTAAACTGATGAGGCGTGAGGAAGTATGTCCGTTCGTCGACTAGCTGAAGATCAGGTCCAGCCCGCGAGTTTCGCGTTTAACGCGGACAACATCGCGTGGGCGGAAAAAACGATCCAGAAATACCCTGAGGGACGCCAACAGTCAGCGGTGATCCCGCTATTGATGCGTGCACAGGAGCAGGATGGCTGGGTTACCCGCGCCTGTATCGAAAAAATCGCGGACATGCTGGATATGGCTTATATCCGTGTGCTCGAGGTTGCGACCTTCTATACGCAGTTCCAGCTCAAGCCTGTCGGCACAAGGGCTCACATTCAGGTCTGTGGCACCACGCCCTGCATGCTGCGCGGTTCCGAAGCGCTGATGGACGTTTGTCGTCACAAGATCCACCATGATCCACTGACGCCCAATGAGAGCGGCACGCTGTCATGGGAAGAGGTCGAATGTCAGGGTGCCTGCGTCAATGCACCGATGGTCATCATCTTCAAGGACGCGTATGAAGACCTGACGCCCGAGCGCCTGGAAGAGATCATCGACACGTTCGAAGCAGGCAAGGGCGACACCGTCAAGCCGGGTCCGCAGATCGACCGTCACCTGTCGGCTCCAATCGGCCCGCTCACGACGTTGACCGAAGAGACAAAGCCGGATCGTTCCAATCTCGACAAGCCAGTTGAGGCGCCTGCTGCCGCGGCGCCAGCAGCGGCACCTGTACCGTCCGAAGCGGCGAAGCCGACAACGACTGCAGCAGAGTCCGACGCGAAGCTGAAGACACCTGTTACCGATCCCAAGGCGTCCGAAAGCAATGCCAAGGATGCGGCCAAGGAAGGGTCTGGCGAGACGAAAACCTCTCTCAAGCCATCGCTGGAAGACAAGAACCGTCCGGCCAAGATCGAGCGTCCTGCAAAGGCCGACGATCTGAAGCTGATTTCCGGCGTCGGTCCGAAGATCGAGGCGACGCTCAACGAGCTCGGCATCTTCACATACATGCAGGTTGCCGGTTGGTCTGCCGAGGAACGTGAGTGGGTCGATGGTTATCTGAATTTCAAGGGCCGTATCGATCGCGATGATTGGGTACGTCAGGCCGAGGCGCTCGCCAAGGGTGGCGAAGCCGAATATATCAGGGTCTTCGGCAAGAAGCCGCTGTAGAGAGGTCAAGCATGTTAAAAGATCAGGATCGCATCTTTACCAATCTCTACGGCCTCAAGGATACCTCGCTGAAGGGTGTGCTTGCGCGCGGTCATTGGGATGGCACAAAGCAGATCATCGAAAAGGGACGTGACTGGATCATCAACGAAATGAAGGCATCCGGCCTTCGTGGTCGTGGTGGTGCTGGCTTCCCGACTGGCCTGAAATGGTCCTTCATGCCGAAGGAAAGCGACGGCCGTCCGCATTATCTCGTCGTCAACGCCGACGAATCAGAGCCCGGTACCTGCAAGGACCGCGAAATCCTGCGCCACGATCCGCACACGCTGATCGAAGGCTGCGTGATCGCCGGCTTCGCCATGAGCGCACACACCGCTTACATCTATGTTCGCGGTGAATATATGCGCGAACGCGAAGCCCTTCAGGCTGCCATCGACGAATGCTACGACGCCGGTCTGCTCGGCAAGAACAACAAGAACGGCTGGGATTTCGACGTCTACGTTCACCATGGCGCAGGCGCTTACATCTGCGGTGAGGAAACGGCGCTTCTCGAAAGCCTGGAAGGCAAGAAGGGCCAGCCGCGCCTCAAGCCTCCGTTCCCGGCCAATATGGGCCTCTACGGCTGCCCGACCACGGTCAACAACGTCGAATCGATCGCCGTTGCACCGACTATCTTGCGTCGTGGTGCCTCGTGGTTCTCCTCCATCGGCCGTCCGAACAACGTCGGCACGAAGCTGTTCATGGTCTCTGGCCATGTCGAGCGTCCCTGCACCTTCGAAGATGCGCTGGGCCTGTCCTTCAAGGAACTGATCGAGCGTCACTGTGGTGGTATTCGTGGCGGCTGGGACAATCTTCTCGGCGTCATTCCAGGCGGCGCATCGTGCCCCATCGTTCGCGGTGAGGACATGAAGGACGCCATCATGGACTTCGACGGCATGCGCGACGTAAAGTCGTCTTTCGGCACGGGCGGCATGATCGTCATGGACAAGTCCACCGACGTCATCAAGGCCATCGCCCGGATCGCGGCCTTCTTCAAGCACGAAAGCTGCGGCCAGTGCACCCCTTGCCGCGAAGGTACGGGCTGGATGTGGCGCGTGCTGGAGCGCATGGTGAAGGGCAACGCGCAGAAGCGTGAGATCGATATGCTGTTCGAAGTCACGAAGCAGATCGAAGGCCACACCATCTGTGCGCTGGGTGATGCAGCCGCATGGCCTGTCCAGGCGCTGATCCGCAATTTCCGTCCGGAAATCGAAAAGCGGATCGATGAATATACCTACAGGGCCATGGATGATGGCGCTGTGCTTGAGGCTGCCGAGTAACACCGGCCAAAGTAACACCCAAAGGGTGTTGCGAGGGGCGGGGATCGGGTGTACCGGTCCCTGACATCGTTAAAGTGTCTGGCGCTTTTTGAGTCTCAGCCGGATGCCATCAGGATTTGTCCTTTACCGCATTCAGATGCGCGACGGACAGGCAACAGGACGTAAGTAGGACCATGACAAAGCTCAAGGTTGACGGTAAAGAGATCGAAGTTCCGGATCATTTCACGCTGTTGCAAGCGTGCGAGGAGGCTGGTGCCGAAGTTCCTCGCTTTTGTTTCCACGAGCGTTTGTCCGTGGCGGGTAACTGTCGCATGTGTCTCATCGAGGTAAAGGGCGGACCTCCAAAGCCCGCTGCTTCCTGCGCCATGGGCGTACGCGATATTCGCGGCGGCCCGAACGGCGAATTGCCGGAAGTTTTCACCAACACGCCGATGGTCAAGAAGGCCCGCGAAGGCGTGATGGAATTCCTGCTCATCAACCATCCGCTCGATTGTCCGATCTGTGACCAGGGTGGCGAATGCGACCTGCAGGACCAGGCGATGGCCTTTGGTATTCCTGGCTCGCGCTATTCCGAAAACAAGCGCGCCGTGGAAGACAAATACATCGGACCGCTCGTCAAGACGGTGATGAACCGCTGTATTCACTGCACACGCTGCGTTCGCTTCACCACGGAAGTCGCCGGCATTTCCGAACTCGGTCTGATCGGTCGCGGCGAGGATGCCGAGATCACGACATACCTTGAGCAGGCGATGACGTCTGAGCTTCAGGGCAACGTCGTTGACCTGTGCCCGGTCGGTGCTCTGACCTCCAAGCCTTTCGCGTTCACCGCGCGTCCATGGGAACTCGGCAAAACCGAAACCATCGATGTGATGGATGCGCTCGGCTCCGCCATCCGTGTCGATACCCGTGGTCGCGAAGTCATGCGCGTCATGCCGCGTGTCAACGAAGCGATCAACGAAGAGTGGATTTCCGACAAGAGCCGCTTCATTTGGGACGGCCTCAAGACCCAGCGTCTCGACAAGCCTTACGTCCGCAAGGATGGCCGCTTGCAGCCTGCCACATGGGGCGAAGCCTTCGGCGCGATCACGGCTGCCGTTGCCGCCACATCCGGTGAAAAGATCGGCGCTATCGCTGGTGATCTGGCATCCGTCGAAGAAATGTTTGCGCTCAAGACGCTGCTCGCATCGCTCGGTTCGACCAATGTCGATTGCCGTCAGGATGGCGCGGCCCTCGATCCATCGCTCGGTCGCGCAAGCTACCTGTTCAACGCAACGATCGAAGGCATCGAACATGCCGACGCGCTGCTGATCATCGGATCCAATCCACGCTATGAGGCATCCGTCCTCAACGCGCGCATTCGCAAGCGCTGGCGTCGTGGCGGATTCCCGATTGCGGTTATCGGCGAAGCGAGCGAACTGCGTTACGAATACGAATACCTCGGCTCGGGCACGGACACTCTGTCTGACCTGGCTTCCGGTTCGCATAGCTTCGTTGAAAAGCTAAAGGCAGCAAAGAACCCGATGATCATCGTCGGGCAGGGCGCGATCTCGCGTGAAGACGGAGCGGCCGTGCTGGCTGCGGCTGCAAAGCTTGCCGTTTCCGTGGGTGTCATCTCGGCTGAATGGAACGGCTTCTCTGTTCTGCATACAGCTGCCGCCCGCGTTGGTGGTCTGGATATCGGCTTCGTACCGGCGGACAAGTCGGCCAATGCTGCATCGATCGTGGCCTCGTCGGATGTTCTCTTCCTGCTCGGTGCGGATGAGATCGATCTCTCGACAAAGACCGCAAAGCTGACCGTCTATATTGGTTCGCATGGCGACGCTGGCGCAATGGCCGCCGATGTCATTCTGCCGGGTGCGGCCTATACCGAAAAGTCCGGTATCTGGGTCAACACCGAAGGACGCGTGCAGATGGGCAACCGCGCCGGTTTCGCACCGGGTGAAGCCCGCGAAGACTGGGCGATCCTGCGGGCACTGTCCGACGTTCTCGGTCATAAGCTGCCGTTTGATTCTCTCTCTGCACTGCGTGCCCAGCTTTACATCGCGCATCCGCATTTTGCCGATGCTGATGAAATTGCCGTGGCCGACGTTGCGGGAATTGAAGCGCTGGCGAACCAGGGTGGCACCCTCAACAAGGCAGGCTTTGGCTCGCCGGTTAAGGATTTTTATTTGACGAACCCGATTGCGAGAGCGTCCGCCGTGATGGCCGAATGTTCCGCATTGGCCCGCAACAACTTCAAGGCTGCGGCAGAGTAAGGGTAGGGGACTATGGAATCGTTTTTCTGGAGCTACGTCTGGCCCGCGCTGATTATTGTCGGCCAGTCCCTGCTGCTTCTTGTTTTATTGCTGGTGTCGATCGCCTTCCTTCTGCTCGCAGACCGTAAAATCTGGGCGGCTGTACAACTGCGCCGTGGTCCGAACGTCGTCGGTCCTTTCGGTCTTTTCCAGTCGTTCGCCGACCTTTTGAAGTTCATTTTGAAAGAGCCGGTCATTCCGTCCGGTGCCAACAAGGCCGTGTTCCTGCTGGCGCCCTTGGTTGCCGTGACACTGGCGCTCGCGACCTATGCGGTTATCCCGTTTGCGAATGGCTGGGTGATTGCCAACATCAATGTCGGCATTCTCTATATCTTTGCGATTTCATCGCTGGAAGTCTACGGCATCATCATGGGTGGCTGGGCCTCGAACTCGAAGTATCCGTTTCTCGGTGCGCTTCGTTCTGCCGCACAAATGGTGTCCTACGAAGTCTCCATCGGCCTTGTCATCGTCACCGTTCTGCTCTGCGTCGGTTCGCTGAACCTGACGGATATCGTGAATGCCCAGCATTCCGGTATCGGTACGTCGCTTGGTCTTCCGGCGTCGTTCCTGGATTGGCACTGGTTGCCGCTGTTCCCGATGTTCATCGTCTTCTTCATCTCGGCGCTGGCTGAGACTAACCGTCCACCGTTCGATTTGCCGGAAGCGGAATCGGAACTTGTGGCCGGTCACATGGTAGAGTATGGCTCAACCCCGTACATGATGTTCATGTTGGGCGAATATGCTGCCATCGTTCTGATGTGCTGCCTGACGACCATCCTGTTCCTTGGCGGCTGGCTTCCTATCGTTGATGTCTGGTTCCTCAACTGGGTGCCGGGTATCATCTGGTTTGCGCTGAAGGCTGGCATGGTCTTCTTCATGTTCGGCTTGGTGAAGGCATTTGTTCCACGTTACCGCTATGACCAGTTGATGCGTCTCGGCTGGAAGGTCTTCCTTCCCCTGTCGCTCGCCATGGTCGTGATTGTTGCATTCGTACTCAAGCTGACGGCGGGGGCATAAGATGTCCTTAGTCCTCGCTTGTAGATTTGGAGGTTGAGATGGCCAGTCTTTCACAAGCCGTCAATTCGCTGTTCCTCAAGGAATTCGTTGGCGCCTTCTTCCTGACGATGCGTCACTTCTTCAAACAGAAGGCGACGGTAAACTATCCCTTTGAAAAGGGACCGGTCAGCCCGCGCTTCCGTGGCGAACATGCTTTGCGCCGTTATCCCAACGGCGAGGAGCGCTGTATCGCTTGCAAGCTATGCGAAGCGATCTGTCCTGCCCAGGCCATCACCATCGAAGCTGGCCCACGCCGCAACGACGGCACGCGCCGCACGGTTCGTTACGATATCGACATGGTAAAATGCATCTATTGCGGCTTCTGCCAGGAAGCATGCCCTGTCGACGCCATCGTCGAGGGTCCGAACTTCGAATTTGCGACGGAAACCCGTGAGGAGCTGTATTTCGACAAGCAGCGTCTTCTTGATAATGGCGACCGTTGGGAACGTGAAATCGCTCGCAACCTTGCTCTGGATGCGCCTTACCGTTAAGGCAGCATGATATCTTCGGGGCAGTGCTTCGGAGAGGGTAAAACAGTCAATGCCCGTCGGTTATCGCTGGCGGGAACGAAACGGGCATGCGGCTTCAGGGTCGCGTTTGTCCGGTGAGGACAAAAAGGCACCAACATGGGTCTGCACGCTGTATTCTTTTACATTTTCGCTTTCGTCGCCGTGGCGTCTGCGTTCATGGTCATTGCTTCAAAGAACCCCGTTCATTCGGTGCTGTTCCTCATTCTGACCTTTTTCAACGCAGCCGCTCTCTTCCTGCTGACGGGCGCTGAATTCCTCGCCATGATCCTGCTTGTGGTTTATGTCGGCGCCGTGGCGGTGCTGTTCCTCTTCGTCGTCATGATGCTGGATGTGGATTTTGCAGAGTTGCGCTCGGGCGTGCTGCAATATGCGCCGGTGGGTGCGTTGATCGGTATCATTCTGGCGGCGGAACTGATCATCGTCGTGGGTGGCAGCGTGCTCAACCCGCAGGCGGCGAAGTCCATCACCATGCCGATCCCGAACCCGCTGGAGCGCGCCAATACGGCAGCACTCGGCGACGTGCTCTACACGAACTACGTCTACTTCTTCCAGCTTGCCGGTCTCGTGCTGCTGGTGGCCATGATCGGCGCCATTGTGCTGACGCTGCGTCATCGCACCGACATCAAGCGACAGGACATTGCAACGCAGGTTGGTCGCGACCCGAAGACTGCCGTGACAACGGTCAAGGTCAAGCCGGGTCAGGGCATCTAAGGCGCGAACGGATCCAAGGAAAATCATATTATGGAAATCGGTCTTTCCCATTACCTCACGGTCAGCGCGGTCCTCTTCACGATCGGCATCTTCGGTATCTTTCTCAACCGTAAGAACGTCATCGTCATTCTGATGTCGATCGAATTGATCCTGCTCGCGGTCAATCTCAACATGGTGGCCTTCTCGTCGTTCCTCAACGATATCGTCGGCCAGGTCTTTGCTCTGTTCATTCTGACTGTCGCGGCTGCGGAAGCTGCCATCGGTCTTGCAATACTCGTTGTCTTCTATCGCAACCGCGGATCGATTGCCGTGGAAGACGTCAATATGATGAAGGGCTGATAAGGCTATGATTTACAAAGCTATCGTCTTTCTTCCGCTGATCGGTTTCCTGGTCGCTGGCCTTTTCGGTCGCTCCATCGGTGCCAAGGCGTCTGAATATGTCACCACGGGTCTGATGATCATCGTGGCGATCTTGTCGTGGGTGGTTTTCATCAACGTGGCGCTTTTGAGCCACGAGCCCGGCGAAGTCATCAAGGTCACCGTGCTGCGCTGGATCCAGTCCGGCGGCATCGACGTCGAATGGGCATTCCGGATCGACACCCTGACGGCCGTGATGTTCGTGGTCGTCAATACGGTCTCCACTCTGGTTCACATGTACTCGATCGGCTACATGCACCATGATCCGCATCGCCCACGCTTCTTTGCCTACCTGTCGCTCTTCACCTTTGCGATGCTGATGCTGGTCACATCCGACAACCTGCTGCAGATGTTCTTCGGCTGGGAAGGCGTTGGTCTGGCGTCGTACCTGCTGATCGGCTTCTGGTACAAGAAGCCGTCCGCATCGGCTGCGGCCATGAAGGCCTTCATTGTCAACCGCGTTGGCGATTTCGGTTTCCTTCTCGGCATCTCAGGCCTGTTCGTGCTGTTCGGCTCGGTTAATTTCGAAACGATTTTTGCGGCCGCTGGCACCTACCTGCCTGCCGACGGCGCGGCGTCCACCGATGTCGTCATCAACCTGTTCGGCATGCAGCTGGACAAGGCGCATGCGCTGACCGGCGTCTGCCTGCTCTTGTTCATGGGTTCCATGGGTAAGTCGGCGCAGTTCCTGCTGCACACCTGGTTGCCGGATGCGATGGAAGGCCCGACACCTGTGTCGGCGCTCATTCACGCCGCGACCATGGTTACAGCCGGTGTCTTCCTTGTCGCCCGTATGTCGCCGATTTTTGAGTTGTCGCCGGATGCCCTGACGGTCGTCACCCTCGTCGGCGCGATAACGGCCTTCTTTGCCGCGACTGTCGGTCTGGTGCAGAACGATATCAAACGCGTCATCGCCTATTCGACCTGTTCGCAGCTCGGTTACATGTTTGTGGCGCTGGGCGTTGGCGCCTACGGTGCCGCCGTTTTCCACCTGTTCACGCACGCCTTCTTCAAGGCACTGCTGTTCTTGTGCGCCGGTTCTGTCATTCACGCTGTGGATGGCGAGCAGGACATGCGTCACATGGGTGGCCTGCGCAAGCACATCCCCATCACCTTCTGGACGATGACGGTCGGTACGCTGGCGCTGACGGGCGTCGGTATTCCGGGAACGATGATCGGTTTTGCCGGTTTCTTCTCCAAGGACGTCATCATCGAATCCGCTTATGCGTCTCACAATGCTGTCGCAGGTTTCGCATTCGCGCTTCTTGTCATCGCTGCTCTGTTCACCAGCTTCTATTCCTGGCGTCTGGCGTTTCTGACCTTCTTCGGCAAGCCGCGCGCTTCCGCAGACGTCATGCACCACGTCCATGAATCGCCGATGGTCATGCTGATCCCGCTTTTCGTTCTGACCGTTGGTGCAGTTCTCGCGGGCGTCGTCTTCGAAGGACATTTCTTCGGCGAGGAATATGCGGAATTCTGGAAGGGCGCTCTGTTCACGCTTCCATCCAACGAAATCCTCGAAGAGTTCCACCACGTTCCCCTGTGGGTCAAGTGGAGCCCATTCATCGCAATGGCTCTTGGTTTCGTGACGGCGTGGTACTTCTACATCAAGTCGCCGGAAACACCGAAGCGTCTGGCAGAGACCCATCGTGGCCTTTACCAGTTCCTGCTCAACAAGTGGTATTTCGACGAACTCTACGACTTCCTCTTCGTTCGCTCCGCAAAGGCGCTTGGCCGCTTCCTGTGGAAAAAAGGTGACGTCGCGGTCATCGACCACTACGGACCCAACGGAATTGCCGCGCGCGTGACTGATGTGACCAACCGTGTCGTTCGTCTGCAATCCGGTTACCTCTACCATTATGCCTTCGCGATGCTGATCGGTATTGCCGGGCTTGTTACCTGGATGATGCTCGGGAGTGCCCTGTAATGACCGATTGGCCTATTCTTTCAACGGTCACCTTCCTGCCGCTCGTCGGCGTGGTGCTCTTGCTTTTGACGAATGCAAACGGTCCGTTCGGTCGTCGCAACGTTCTCAATGTTTCGCTGCTGACGACAGTCTTCACGTTCGTGCTGTCGCTGTTCATCTGGATCGGTTTCGACAATTCGAATCCGGGCTTCCAGATGGTGGAAAAGCACGCCTGGTTCGGTGATATCGCCGCCTACCATCTCGGCGTGGACGGCATCTCCATGCTGTTCGTCATCCTGACGACATTCCTGATGCCGTTCTGTGTTCTGGCCAGCTGGAACGCCATCGAAAAGCGTATCAAGGAATACATGATTGCCTTCCTTCTCCTGGAAGTCGTCATGGTCGGCGTGTTCGTCGCACTTGATACCGTTCTGTTCTACGTCTTCTTCGAGGCGACACTGATCCCGATGTTCATCATCATCGGCGTGTGGGGCGGCAAGGATCGCGTTTACGCCTCCTACAAGTTCTTCCTCTACACGCTGCTCGGTTCTGTCCTGACCATGCTCGCCATCATGGCGATGTACTGGCAGGCTGGGACGACGGACATGACGGAGCTGCTCAAGCATGGCTTCCCGGCTGGCATGCAGACATGGCTATGGCTCGCCTGCTTTGCAGCCTTTGCGGTGAAAATGCCGATGTGGCCTGTCCACACCTGGTTGCCGGACGCCCACGTTCAGGCTCCGACCGCCGGCTCGGTCATTCTGGCTGGCGTCATGCTGAAGCTCGGCGGTTACGGTTTCATCCGCTTCTCGCTGTCCATGTTCCCGATAGCATCTGATTATTTCGCGCCCTTCGTCTTCACGCTGTCCGTCATCGCCATCATCTACACCTCGCTGGTGGCGATGATGCAGGACGACATCAAGAAGCTGATCGCCTATTCGTCGGTTGCTCACATGGGCTACGTGACCATGGGTATCTTTGCCGCCAATGTTCAGGGCGTCCAGGGTGCGATCTTCCAGATGCTGTCGCATGGTATCGTCTCCGGCGCGCTCTTCCTCTGCGTCGGCGTTGTCTATGACCGGCTGCACACCCGTGAGATTTCCGCCTATGGCGGTCTCGTCAACAACATGCCGAAATATGCGGTCGCCTTCATGGTCTTCACCATGGCCAATGTCGGTCTGCCCGGCACATCCGGTTTCGTCGGCGAATTCCTGACGATCATCGGTGTCTTCCGCGCCAATACCTGGGTTGCGCTTTTTGCGGCAACGGGCGTCATTCTTTCTGCCTCCTATGCTCTGTGGCTTTATCGCCGCGTGATCTTCGGCGCGCTGGAGAAGGAAAGCCTGAAATCGATGCTCGACCTTTCGACACGCGAGAAGGTCATTCTTTATCCGCTGGTGGCACTGACGATTTTCTTCGGCGTCTACCCGGCACCGGTCTTCGATGCAACGGCAGCATCGGTAGACCTTCTGATCAATAATTATACGGCCGCATTGCAGGCAGCGCAGAATGTTGCGCTTTCTCTGAACTGACGACAGGACCCGTAGGACATGACCGCTGAAATTCTTTTTGCCAGTCTGCGCATCGCGACGCCCGAGCTGATCCTTGCGGTCGGCGCTCTGGTGCTGCTCATGATTGGGGTCTTCTCCGGGGACAAGTCGACCAACACGGTTACGGGTCTTGCCGTAGCGCTTCTGGTCGTCGTCGGTCTGTGGATCATTTTTGCGCCGGCAAGCGGCCTTGCCTTCGGCGGCGTTTATGTCGCCGACGCCTTCGGCAATTTCATGAAGGTGCTGGCGCTGATCGGTGCCATCGTCGCCATGATCATGTCGGTCGGCCATAGCCGTGTGGAGCCGATCGGTCGTTTCGAGTTTCCGGTGTTGCTGGTTCTGGCAACGCTCGGCATTCTCCTGATGATCTCGGCCAACAACCTGATCTCGCTATATATGGCGCTGGAACTCCAGTCGCTGGCGCTTTACGTCATCTGCGCCATCAACCGCGAAAGCCTGCGCTCGACCGAAGCCGGTCTGAAATACTTCGTCCTTGGCGCATTGTCGTCCGGCATGCTGTTGTACGGTATGTCGCTGGTCTATGGCTTCACCGGCAACACAGGCTTTTCCGAAATCGCAGCCGTGCTGTCGTCCGAGACACGCTCGCTGGGCCTCGTTTTCGGTCTGGTCTTCGTTCTCGCCGGTCTGGCATTTAAGATTTCCGCCGTGCCGTTCCACATGTGGACGCCTGACGTCTACGAGGGTGCACCGACTACGGTCACCGCGTTTCTGGCCGCAGCGCCAAAAATCGGCGCGATGGCGATCTTTGTTCGTATCGTCGTGGATGCTTTCCAGCCAGTCTTTGCCGATTGGCAGCAGATCGTCGTGTTCATTTCGATTGCATCCATGCTTCTTGGTGCCTTTGCGGCCATCGGCCAGCGCAACATCAAGCGCCTGATGGCCTATTCGTCGATCAGCCACATGGGTTACGCCCTGGTGGGTCTTGCCGCCGGTAGCCAGTCTGGCGTTGCAGGCGTGCTGCTCTACATGGCGGTCTACATGGGCATGACGCTCGGCACCTTCGCCTGCATTCTCGCCATGCGTCGCAAGGACGTTGGCAATGTCGAGGATGTGGACGATCTGGCCGGACTTGCTTCCACCAATCCATTCATGGCCATCGTCATGACCATCATGATGTTCTCGCTTGCGGGCATTCCGCCGCTGGCTGGTTTCTTCGGGAAATATTACGTCTTCCTGGCCGCCATCGAAGCGCATCTTTATCCGCTCGCCGTCATCGGCGTGATCGCCTCGGTCGTCGGCGCCTATTATTATCTGCGCATCGTCAAGGTCATGTGGTTCGATGATGCCAAGGGCGGCTTTGAAAAGGCCGCTGGAGAGTTGCGCATCGTTTACGCTCTGTCAGGCCTTTTCGTTCTCGGCTTCATTCTCTTCGGTGGCGTGCTGGGCAATGCTGTTACCGTTGCAGCAAAGACGTTCTTTTGAGCGATACACGCATGAAAACGGGCCGGGTGTCAGTCGATGACTTCCGGCACGAATCTCTTGAGGAAACATCGTCCACCAATATCGAGTGCTTCGCTCGGGCGCGGGCGGGTGATCCCGGAAATCTCTGGGTCACCGCCCATAGACAGACCGGCGGCCGTGGTCGTCGCGGCAGGCCTTGGGTGTCGGAGCCCGGCAATCTCTACGCCTCTCTTCTTCTGATCAATCCCGCTTCCATGGAGCACATCGGCTCCCTGCCTCTTGCTTTCGCGCTGGCGGTCTACCGCGCTGTGGGTGCCGTGCTGCCCGCCGGTGGCGCGCCGCTTGAAATCAAGTGGCCGAACGATATTCTGATCGGACGCAAGAAGACCTGCGGTATTTTGATGGAAGCCGAGACTTTGATGGATGGGCGCATGGCGCTCGTCATCGGTATCGGCATTAATGTGGCCCATATGCCGGACAATCCGGCTTATCCGGTGACACGGCTCGGCGAACATGGTGCAGCCTGCGGCCCGGACGAAGTTTTTGCCCATCTTTTCCGGGAAGTCGCGTATATCCTGGACATGTGGGATCGCGGGCAGGGCGTAGCCGAAGTCATGAGACTGTGGCGTGCGGCAGCCTGCGGCATGGGCGAACCGATCACTGTCAATTTACCGGATCGTTCTATCCACGGGCGTTTTGCCGGAATTGATGATAAGGGTTTTCTGCTGCTGGAAGAAGATGGTGGACCTGTCCGCGCCATCGCTGCTGGCGATGTCTTTTTTGGTTGAACTGCGCGGTGCTGCGGCGCCGAGGTTTGACATCGTGATCTGGAGCATTCCTGCTGCTCGGTAAATGCAGGACGCCCGCTCGGCCCCGCATCGGCCGTACCGCCGCGTTTTAGAAACCGGTGCTTTTCGCCAAGCTCACGTGCATCGTTCGGTGGCGCGGGGCAAGGCATGATTGGATAAAGAGAATAATGACGACAAAAGACGAATTCGTATTCCTGCCGCTCGGCGGCGTCGGTGAAATCGGCATGAACCTGGCGCTGTACGGTTACGGCCCTTCAACCAAGCGCCAGTGGATCATGGTCGATTGCGGTGTGACCTTTGCTGGGCTCGATCTGCCCGGTATCGATCTTGTGCTGCCCGATATCAGCTTCATCGAAGAGCAGCGCGGAAACCTCAAGGCCATCATCATCACCCACGCGCATGAAGACCATTATGGCGCGCTGAATGATCTTTGGCCAAGCCTCAAGGTTCCGGTTTACGCATCTGGCTTCACCGCTGGCATGCTGGAAGCCAAGCGCAACTATGAAGGCACCCGCGCGGAAATCCCGATCACGCCGTTCAAGGCGGGTGACCGGATCAATGTCGGCCCCTTCGAGATCGAGGCCATCGGTGTCAACCACTCGATCCCCGAACCCATGTCTCTCGTCATCCGCACCCCGCTGGGCAACGCCGTTCATACGGGCGACTGGAAGATCGACCACGCGCCGTCGCTCGGGCCTTTCACCGATGAAGCGCGTTTCCGTGCCGTTGGTGAGGAGGGCGTGCTGGCCATGATGTGCGACAGCACCAATGCGCTGCGCGATGGTGTTTCGCCGTCTGAAGAGCAGGTATCGGAAGGGCTTCGCCAGATCATCGAAAATGCCGAGGGACGCGTGGCCATCACCACCTTCTCCTCCAATGTCGGTCGTATCAGGTCGATCGCTCAGGCTGCCGAAAGGGCCGGTCGCGAAGTGCTCCTTCTTGGCTCGTCGCTGAAGCGCGTGGTCAATGTCTCCCAGGATCTCGGCATCATGGAAGGCATCAAGCCATTTCTGGCCGAAGATGAATTCGGTTACATCCCCCGCAACAAGGTCGTGGTCATCCTCACCGGCTCACAGGGAGAATCGCGTGCTGCTCTTGCCAAGCTGTCGCGCGATGAAATGCGCAATGTCGCTTTGACCTCTGGCGATACGGTGGTGTTTTCTTCGCGCGCCATTCCCGGGAATGAAAAAGCCATTCAGGATATCAAGAACGGCTTGATCGAGCAGGGCGTTCACATCATCACCGATAACGAAGCCTTGGTGCACGTATCCGGTCACCCGCGTCGCAGTGAACTTCTGCAAATGTACGCCTGGGTCAAGCCGCAGATTCTGGTTCCCGTACACGGCGAAGCCGCCCATCTGGTGGCACAGAAAGAACTGGCCGAGCAGGCTGGCATTGGACAAGTTCCAAAAGTTCGCAACGGCAACGTCCTGCGCCTCGCGCCCGGCCCAGCCGAGGTGATCGATGATGCACCGCATGGCCGCGTCTTCAAGGATGGCCGTCTGCTCGGCGATTTCGAGGAAATGGGCATCGGCGATCGTCGCAAGCTGTCCTTTGCCGGACACGTTTCGATCAATGTTCTGCTTGATAGCCGTTTTGACTTTCAGGGCGACCCCGACGTTGTGCCCTTCGGTCTGCCGGAATTCGACGATGAAGGCGAAGCCATGGAAGATACGCTCTATGACGCCGTGCTGGGTGCCGTCGAAAGCATTCCGCGTGCGCGCCGTAAGGATTTGAACATCGTTCGGGAATCTATCCGTCGCGCCGTTCGCGCCACAGCCAATCAGGTCTGGGGCAAGAAGCCGATCGTCACTGTCTTCGTCACCAAGGTGTAAGCCGGTTTCATCAGCCGTTTGCGGAGTGAAAACATGCTCGGTCGTATCAACCATATTGCGATAGCTGTGCCAGATCTGGCCGCAGCCATTGCCACGTATCGCGATACGTTGGGCGCTGCGGTTTCCCAGCCGCAGCCGCTCCCCGAGCATGGCGTCACGGTTGTTTTCGTGAACCTTCCGAACACCAAGGTGGAACTGCTGGAACCGCTGGGCGAAAACTCTCCCATCCTGGCGTTCCTCGACAAGAACCCATCCGGCGGCATGCACCATATCTGTTACGAGGTAACAGATATCATCGCGGCGCGCGACCGTCTCACCGCAGATGGTGCAAGGGTATTGGGTGGGGGAGACCCGAAGATCGGGGCGCATGGCAAGCCCGTTCTATTCCTGCATCCGAAAGATTTTTTTGGTACGCTGATAGAGCTGGAGCAGGTGTGATGTCGTGCTGGCGTGCGGGATGGTTTTCCGTCTCTCATGCCTGCGGCATGCACAAGAGTGAGAACGAAAGCGAACCCAGGCGCTTTGAAATGGGAGGATGAGTGCATGCAGTGGATTTCGGCTTTCGCGGTTTTTTTCATCGTCTGGTGGACGGTGCTGTTCATCGTCTTGCCAATCGGCCTGCGCACGCAGTCTGAAGATGGGGACGTTGCGCTGGGGACAGTGGCAAGTGCACCCGCCCGCTTCAGGGGTGGCAAGATCGTTGTGTTGACGACGCTGATTTCGCTCGCAGTTTGCGCTATTTGGTATGCGGTCACATGGTATTTTGGTTTTACCATGGATGATCTGCCCCGCATTATCCCTGTTTACGACTGATTTCTGTCATCTCACTGTCATGTATAACCGGTTCAGGCCAGGATGCCTCGCAGCCCTGATATTGACAGGCACAAATTCGCCGTAATTGCTTTTGGTCGTTTTGAGGTCTGTCTGAAAAAAGCAAAAAAAAACAAGGCTTTTCAGCCTTGTTTTTCAGTTTCGCGTGATCTGTAACCGTTACCGGGGCAGCGAATGAACGCGCCTAAGATCTCATCCTCCCAAGACTGACCGCGAAATAGACAAGAATTTAAACTCCTTGCCTCTTTTGTGAGCTGAAACTAGCCCAAACGTTAAACCTTGTCATTAATTTTTTTGCATTTTTGTTACAGTCGGCAAAAAATTCCTCTTGATGCGATTTGTCGCACATACACGGCAAAATTATTCCTCCTGAAACCGTTCAGCGGCGAAAGCTGTCTCATAAAATTGTCGCAAAACCGCCATGAAAGAATTTTGCCGCGCATGCTCTGCACGTTTTCGGCGCGTTTTCTCGGGACTGAAACGATCAGGTCGGCCTCTGAAAAGACTCAAGCGACAAGGGTGAAGAGGCCTAGCCCTGCGGGTTTCCTTCTGGCGCGGAAACCGCTATGTACGGCGCAAATATCCCGTTATTTCGGCGATTCCCGTGCATATGAGGGGTGTCGTCACAGAATGGAAACACCCATGCGTCTCAGCCGTTACTTTTTGCCCATCCTAAAGGAAAATCCCAAGGAAGCGGAAATCGTCTCACACCGCCTCATGCTGCGTGCGGGCATGGTCCGCCAGCAGAGCCAGGGCATTTACTCCTGGTTGCCGTTGGGCAAGCGTGTCTTGGACAAGGTCAACAAGATCGTTCGCGAAGAGCAGGATCGTTCCGGCGCCATCGAGCTGTTGATGCCGACGCTCCAATCGGCCGAGTTGTGGCAGGAGAGCGGTCGTTACGATGATTACGGCAAGGAAATGCTGCGCATCAAGGACCGTCAGGATCGCGCCATGCTTTATGGCCCGACCAATGAAGAGATGATCACCGACATCTTCCGGTCCTACGTGAAGTCCTACAAGAGCCTGCCGCTGAACCTCTACCACATTCAGCTCAAGTTCCGTGACGAGGTTCGCCCCCGTTTCGGCACCATGCGCTCTCGCGAGTTCCTGATGAAGGATGCCTATTCCTTCGATCTGACCAAGGAGGACGCGATTCACTCCTATAACAAGATGTTCACCGCGTATCTGCGCACCTTCTCTCGCCTCGGTCTGCGTGCCATTCCCATGCGCGCCGATACCGGCCCAATCGGTGGCAACCATAGCCATGAGTTCATCATTCTGGCTGATACGGGCGAATCCGAAGTGTTCTGCCACAAGAGCTTCCTGGATCGCGGCATTCCGTCTGACGATACCGATTTCGACAATGTTGAAGGCTTGCAGGGTATCTTCAACGAGTGGACGACCGATTACGCCGCAACATCTGAAATGCATGACGCGGCTGCGTTCGACGCCATCCCGGACGGTGAACGCCTGTCTGCACGCGGCATCGAAGTCGGTCATATCTTCTATTTCGGCACGAAATATTCCGAGCCGATGGGCGCCAAGGTTCAGGGTCCCGATGGCAAGGAACACCTTGTCCACATGGGTTCCTATGGCATTGGCCCGACGCGCCTTGTTCCCGCCATCGTTGAAGCATCGCATGATGAGAACGGAATCATCTGGCCAGAGTCGGTTGCTCCTTTCGATGTCGTCATTATCAACATGAAGGCTGGCGACGCCGCCTGCGATGCGGCCTGTGAAAAGCTGTATTATTCGCTGACCAACGCCGGCAAGGATGTGCTCTACGACGATACGGATGACCGTGCTGGCCAGAAATTCGCGACAGCGGATCTCATCGGTATTCCGGTGCAGGTCATTGTCGGCCCACGCGGCATCGCGGCTGGCGAGGTTGAAGTCAAGGATCGCAAGACCGGCGCACGCGAAACCGTGACCGTCGAAGCGGCAATGAACCGGGTGCTTGGCTGAAAAGCCGATAAGGAGACGACATGGCAAAAGCCGAGGCTGATAACGGTGCACGCCCTTCCGTAACGGACAAGGCCGCCCGACCATTTTCGGCCTTCGAGCGCATGGTGGCCTGGCGCTACCTGCGTTCGCGCCGCAAGGAAGCATTCATTTCCGTCATCGCGGGGTTTTCGTTCGTCGGTATCATGCTGGGTGTGGCGACGCTCATCATTGTCATGGCGGTGATGAACGGTTTCCGCACGGAGCTGATTTCCCGCATTCTTGGCATTAACGGCCACATGATCGTGCAGCCCATCGATTCACCGTTGAAGGACTATGACGATCTCGCCAAGAAATTCTCGGCGGTTCCCGGTGTGACCATGGCGCTGCCCTTGGTCGAGGGGCAGACGCTGGCGTCCGGTCGCGGTGGTGCGGGCAGTGGGGCGCTCGTGCGCGGCGTCCGTTCCGAGGATATCGAGAAGATCAAGGAAGTCTCCGGCAACATCAAGACTGGCGATCTGGTTGGTTATATGTCGGGGCAAGGCGTGCTGGTCGGTTCCCGGCTTGCGTCGTCGCTCGGGGTGACGGCAGGCGACCAGATTACGCTGATATCACCAGAGGGTGACGTGACCCCAATGGGCGTCAATCCGCGTGTCAAATCCTATACCATCTCGGGCGTGTTCGAGATCGGCATGTCGGAATATGACGCGTCGATGATCTATATGCCACTGTCCGAGGCGCAGCTCTATTTCAATGCCGAAGGCATCGTTCAGTCCATAGAGCTCTTCGTCTCGAACCCCGATAACGTCGATGGCATCAGGCCATTGGTGGAGACTGCAGCGGGACGGCAGATCTATATCACCGACTGGAGACAGCGAAACCAGACCTTCTTTTCCGCCCTTCAGGTTGAGCGCAATGTCATGTTCATGATCCTGACGCTCATCGTCCTGGTGGCTGCCCTCAATATCATTTCCGGCCTCATCATGCTGGTGAAGGACAAGGGCAGCGACATCGCCATTTTGCGCACCATGGGTGCCAGCGCTGGCTCCATCATGCGCATCTTCTTTATGACGGGCGCGGCCATCGGCATCGTCGGCACATTTGCGGGCGTTGGCCTTGGCGTTCTCGTCTGCCTCAATGTGGAATCGATCCGCCAGTTCTTCTCGTGGATTTCAGGCACCGTGCTGTTCGATCCGCAGCTCTATTTCCTCAGCCAGCTTCCGGCGGAAATGCAGCTGAGCGAGACGATGACGGTCGTCATCATGGCGCTGGGCCTGTCATTCCTGGCAACGATCTTTCCGGCCTGGCGGGCTTCCAAGCTCGACCCTGTCCAGGCCCTGCGTTACGAATAAGGACCGCATCACACCATGGCACAGAAAACAGCGTTGCGGCTCAAGGGCGTGGAACGGACCTACGGGCAGGGCGAACACAGCCTGTCCATTTTGAAGAATGCCGATCTGGAGCTGAAAAGTGGCGAGATTGTCGCGCTTGTCGCGCCGTCCGGCACCGGCAAGTCCACCCTGCTGCATCTGGCAGGGCTCTTGGAACATCCGGATGCTGGCGAAGTCTTCGTCAACGGAAGGTCCTGCGGCGATCTCACCGACGAACAGCGCACCCTGATCCGTCGCAGCGATATCGGCTTCGTCTACCAGTTCCACCATTTGCTGCCGGAATTCACCGCGCTCGAGAACATCATGATGCCGCAGCTCATTTCGGGTCTGCCGCATTCCGAGGCCAAGGAACGCGCCAGCGCGCTTCTCGACTACATGCGCATCGGCCACCGCGGCGACCACCGCCCCTCCGAATTGTCCGGCGGAGAGCAGCAACGCGTCGCCATCGCCCGCGCGGTCGCCAACGCGCCGCTTCTGCTTCTGGCAGACGAGCCGACCGGTAACCTCGATCCTGAAACGGCGTCTTACGTGTTCGGTGCACTGGAAGCACTGGTGCGCCAGTCGGGTCTGGCCGCCCTGATCGCGACCCACAACCACGAGCTCGCAGGTCGCATGGACCGCCGTGTGACACTGAACGAAGGCAAGATCGTCGAGTTCTGATCGCCGCCGCTACCTGGCAGCTTAGGTTCCCATCCATTTGGCCAACCCTGCGCAACACTCTGTTGCGCAGGGTTTTTCGTTTTGGAGTCAACGGTTTGGAACGAATCAGGTGCGGAACCACCACGAGTCCCCCTGCGTTGACAAGACAAAGCATGAAAATAAGCAGTTGACAGTGAAACGAAATGAGAACAAAGTTAGAACATAAAGAGTATGGAGAGACAAATGACCGACATCATCCGTGACATCGCCGCCTTCGCTTCCATCGCCGTGTTCGTTGCCAGCTTCTCGGTGATCCTCACTTCCATGTGATGTCCCAACGTCGTTTCCAACGGAAATGGCATGTAAAGGTGAACTGAGGCAGTGGACTTTGCCTCTGGAAAATCCGAAAATCCCCCGGACTCAGAATGGCGGGATTGTATAAGATGGGCGAGATTTCAGCAAACGGCAGCATGGCCGAAAAAACCCTGAAGACGCCCGGCTTCGTTCACCTTCGGGTGCACTCTGCCTATTCCCTGCTCGAGGGCGCGTTGCCCTTGAAGAAGATCATGGCCAAGGCCTTGGCCGATAGCCAGCCTGCCATCGCCATTACCGACACGAATAATCTTTTCATCGCGCTCGAGTTTTCCGAAAAAGCGCGTGACGAGGGCTTGCAGCCGATCATCGGCTGCCAGATGTCCATCGATATGCAGGATGCCTCCGATGACAAGCGCGGGCAGAACAATCTTGCAAAACTTCCCTCCATCGTCGTCCTCGCCGCAGATGCGCGAGGCTACGAGCGTCTCGTGGACCTCATCAGCCGCGCCTATCTCGATGGCGAAACGGCAGGTTCCGTTTGCATCACCAGGGCGTGGCTGGAGGAGGCCGACAATTCCGGTCTCATCGTTCTGACGGGTGCGTCCGGCGGGCCCATCGATATGTCCTTGAGGGAGGGGCATGTTTCCCAGGCGACGAAACGCCTCTTGGCTTTGAAAAGCCTGTTTGGCGACCGTCTCTATATCGAGTTGCAGCGTCAGGGCAATTTTGATCGCACGCATGAGCGCCGCATGATGGCGCTGGCCTATGAGCACGACCTGCCACTGGTCGCCACCAACGAAGCATTTTTTCCGTCACGTTCCGATTATGATGCCCATGATGCACTGATGGCCGTCGCCCATAACGCCATCGTTTCCGACGACAGCCGCTTTCGTCTGACACCTGATCATTATCTCAAGAGCCGAGACGAGATGATGGCGTTGTTTGCCGATATTCCAGAAGCTCTGGAGAATACCGTCGAGATCGCGCAACGCTGTTCCTATGTGCTCAAGAAACGTGGGCCGATCCTGCCGCGTTTTACCGGTGCAAGCGAAGATCCCGAAGAGGCTGATCGCGCCGAAGGTGCCGAACTGCGACGTCAGGCCATTGAAGGTCTGGACCAGCGGTTGGCCGCGCTTGGCATGGCGCCGGGTTACACCGAGCAGGAGTACCGCGACCGACTGGACTTCGAACTGGGCGTCATCGAGCGCATGAAGTTTCCCGGCTACTTTCTCATCGTTGCCGACTTCATCAAATGGGCCAAGAACCAGGATATTCCGGTCGGTCCCGGTCGTGGTTCCGGTGCGGGCTCGCTGGTGGCCTATGCGCTGACCATCACCGATGTCGATCCCCTTCGCTTCTCGCTGCTGTTCGAACGCTTCCTCAATCCTGAACGCGTATCGATGCCCGACTTCGATATCGACTTCTGTCAGGATCGCCGTGAAGAGGTGATCCGCTATGTTCAGAAAAAGTATGGACGCGAGCAGGTGGCGCAGATCATCACCTTCGGTTCGCTGCAAGCGCGTGCCGCGTTGCGCGACGTTGGTCGCGTTCTGGAGATGCCATACGGTCAGGTAGACCGCATCTGCAAACTGGTGCCGAACAATCCGGCCAACCCGACAACACTTTCCAAGGCCATCGAGGAGGAGCCGCGCTTTCAGGAAGAGGCAGACAAGGAGCCGGTCGTTGCCCGTCTTCTGGATATCGCCCAGAAAATCGAAGGTCTTTACCGCCACGCGTCCACCCACGCCGCCGGTATCGTCATTGGCGACAGGCCGCTGTCCAAGCTCGTGCCGATGTATCGCGATCCGCGCTCGGATATGCCCGTCACGCAGTTCAACATGAAGTGGGTGGAAAGCGCCGGTCTGGTCAAATTCGACTTTCTCGGTTTGAAAACGCTGACCGTTCTCAAGGTTGCCGTGGACTTCGCTGCCAGACGCGGTTCGACCGTCGATCTGGCGGCGATTCCGCTGGAGGACGCGAAAACCTACGAGATGCTGTCGCGCGGTGAAACCATCGGCGTGTTCCAGGTGGAAAGTGCCGGCATGCGCAAGGCGCTGATCGGGATGCGGCCCGACTGCATCGAGGACATCATCGCGCTGGTCGCGCTCTATCGCCCGGGCCCGATGGAAAATATTCCGGTCTACAATGCCCGCAAGCATGGCGAAGAAGAGATCGAATCGATCCATCCAACCATCGACAATCTGCTGAAAGAGACGCAGGGCGTGATCGTCTATCAGGAGCAGGTGATGCAGATCGCCCAGGTTCTGTCCGGCTACTCGCTGGGCGAAGCCGATCTTCTGCGCCGCGCCATGGGTAAGAAGATCAAGGAGGAGATGGATCAGCAGCGCGAGCGTTTCGTCGAAGGCGCGATGCGCAACGATGTCTCGAGGGCGCAGTCCAACACCATCTTCGACCTCCTGGCCAAGTTTGCGAATTACGGCTTCAACAAATCCCACGCCGCCGCCTACGCCATCGTCTCTTATCAGACAGCCTATATGAAGGCGCATTTTCCCGTGGAGTTCTTGGCTGCCTCCATGACGCTGGATATGGCCAACACCGAAAAATTGAACGATTTCCGCCAGGACGCGGGCCGCATGGGGATCGAAATCGTCGCGCCGTCGGTCCAGACGTCTCACCGCCGGTTTGAGCCGGGTGAAAACCGCATCTACTATTCGCTGGCGGCGCTGAAGGGCGTGGGTGAGGGTGCGGTCGATCACATCGTCGACGTACGCGGCGAAAAGCCCTTCAGCAGCCTTGAGGATTTCTGCCTGCGGATCGACCCGAAACAGGTGAACCGTCGCGTGCTGGAAAGCCTGATCAACGCCGGTGCCTTCGATTGCTTCGGCAGAGATCGCGCCGAACTCCTGGGCGGGCTCGACCGCATCATCGGTTATTCGCAGCGCGCGCAGGAAAGCCGCGTCACCGGCCAGCATGATATGTTCGGCTCAGGTGCCGCTACCGGTCCCGAAAAACTCATTCTGCCTGCCTTTCAGCCTTGGCTCGCATCGGAAAAGCTTCTGCGCGAATATCAGGTGCTTGGATTCTATCTCACAGCCCACCCGCTCGATACCTACCGCGCCATCCTCGACAAGCTTCGTGTCCAGAACATTTCCGATTTCACGGCAGCAGTGAAACAGGGCGCGACGGCTGGGCGTCTGGCCGGCACCGTCACCGGCAAGCAGGAGCGAAAGACCAGAACCGGCAACAAGATGGGTATCGTCACCTTCTCGGATGCGTCGGGCCAATATGAGGCGGTGCTGTTTTCCGAAGGGCTGGCCCAGTACCGCGAATTGCTGGAGGTTGGAAAATCACTTGTGATTACAGTGCAGGCGGAAGAACGTCCCGAAGGCATCGGCCTTCGCATCCAGACGGCACAGTCTCTTGAAGAAAAATCCGTCCAGATGCAACGGGCGCTTCGCGTTTACGTGCGCGATTCCGGGCCTCTGAAAAGCCTCGTTCACCACCTCAACAGAGGCGATGGATCTGTCTATTTCATCGTCATCAAGGACGATGGCCAACGCGAAATCGAAGTGGAACTCCCCGGCAAGTATCGCATTTCGCCGGAGATCGGGGCGGCATTCAGATCCGCAAATGGCGTCATCGACGTTGAGTTGATCTGATGTGAGATCAACAGCTTGTACGCCTAACCCGGTTCAGTTTCAGAACAGGCTGTTGGTCGGGTAGGCATTCCTGCCGCGATCGATAAAGCCATGGCGGGAAAGGCAAGCGCGGAGCGCGGTGTTGTAATAGAGCGTCGTGTTGTAGGCTGTTCCGCGTGGTGGTGTGCTGGCTTCTGCGGTGCATGTCACAAGCGCCCGGTCATAGACCTGCACGAGAATAGGGTCACTCGTCACATCGGGACCCGCATAGACGCTGTAATTTTGGGGGGATTCAGCGGCCGATACACAGGCCAGTCCAAGAATTGCAGCGGCTACATATTTGATGTTCATCGGTCGCCTCCAAGCGTCAGGTTGTAGATCCTGAACGCCGTTGCAGACATTCGGGTTCCCGGCCTCACACAGGTCGCGAAGGCGTCCTTCAACAGAAGCGTTGCCTGTCGGCAGCGATCAATCGCGCGTGATGGTGATGAAATCCGTGCCGTCGCCGGTTTCCAAACCGTGGCTGAGATCGGCAACGGTTATTGAGCTTCCGGTCGTGAGGTCGGCTTCCAGCTTTTTTCGGAGATCAGCTGGAATATCGATACGATCGAGAACCGCACTCAGCTGATCGGACCCTTCCGGTCCGTCACTTTCGATGCCCAGCCGTTTGCGCGCAGCGGCTGGCAGATGATTTTCCAGTGTCAGTCCGTTCCATTCGGCCTTGCCGTTACCATCCACATCGATCATCTCGAAGAAATGCGTGCCGAGCGCCATGTCCGGGTTCTTGATGTGAATGGGGGCTTCAAACAGCGGCTTGAAGTCCCGCCGAACCATCAACTGCCCATTCGGCGCTTCCTGTGCACCAGCAGAGGCATAGAGTGCATCGACGAAAGCGTCGGTCACGAGCGGACCGGTGGTCTTCATCTCTTTCCAGCGCTTGAACGCATTGATGGCGCTGACCGTCATCTGTCCGGCATATCCATCGGCCACACCCGTGTCGAAGCCGATGCTGGTCAAGAGATGCTGCACATCCATGATCTTTTCGCGCTCGCCGCGCCGTGTAATCAGAATGCGCAGCGGTGCGCCGTCCTTCTTTGGTGTCGCCTTGTTCTTCACCGCGTTGGTCGTCTGATTGACGGCAACTTCCACCAGTTTCAAGGATGCATCGAAGTTTGTCGGCCGAAGTTCGACGTCCGACAGCAGAATACCGTCGCGTGGGCCGTCCTTCGGCTGCAAAAGGGCAGGGTGCTCAAGGAGGCGAGGGACGACAGCCTTGTCGGAAACGATGACATGCACGCCGCGCGCCGTCATGCCGAAGAGTTGCTTGGCGAATTTAGACGGCAGGCGAATACAGCCATGCGACGCCGGGTAGTTTGGAACATGGCCCTCGTGAAGCGCTATACCCGACCATGTCAGCCGTTGCATGAACGGCATGGGGGCTGCGGAATAAATGTTGGATTCGTGATATTTGCGTTTGTCCAGAATGGAAAAGATGCCGCTCGGAGTACCATGACCCGGCTTGCCGCTCGACACTTTTGATGTCGCGATCAGCGCGCCGTCTTCATAAAGCGATAGCGTCTGCTCTTCCTTGGAAACGATGATTTGCAGGCTCTTGGCATCTCCAGCCAGAGCGGCCTGTACCAGCACGGAAGTCGACAGGAGGCAAGCTCCCAAAAGCGCACGCAACATCATGTCTACTCCAACGCAATACACAAATGCCCTTCGAAGAAAGGCACAGGAGCCGTATGGGGCTGCCCTGAAATGCAAGGACCCCCGTTCCACGCAGCAGAATAACGCTTGGGATTTAAGGAAACTTTTAAATGTTGATCACGACCGTGTCAGTCGATCATTTTTTTGTGCCAAAGGTATAGCCGGTTTCCACAGCACCCTTGCCGAATTTGTCGCGCAGCTTGTCCATGGCGGCTTCAGCGGCGGCCCGTCTTCCCGCGTGCTTGTCGACGAGGTCGGGTGGGTCGGCAAGCGTCGGCTCGCACAGATCGGTAACGCCAATACCCACGAGCCGAAATTTCGTCCCATCGGTTTCTTTTTCGAGGAGCGAAATGCCGGTACGAAAAATCTTGTCGGCCAGTTGCGTCGGGTCTTCCAGCCTCTTGTTGCGGGTACGGGATTTGAAATCGGACGTTTTCATTTTCAAAACGACAGTATGCCCGGCGACACCGTTCTTCTTCAGTCGCCACGCCACCTTTTCGGAAAGGGATCGCACGATGGAAACGAGATCCTCGTGCCGTGAGATGTCGTTGAAGAACGTGGTTTCGGAAGACACGCTCTTGGCAGGGTCATTGGTATGGACGTCGCGGTCGTCTATGCCGCGAGACAGCCGAAACAGGCGCTGCCCCATGGAGCCGTAGCGCCGCATCAGGTCGCCTTCGTCCATCTCCTGCAACTGTGCAATCATACGGATGCCATCCGCCTCCAGCGTTGCCGCGAAGGCTTTTCCAACGCCCCATATGGTGGTGACGGGGCGAGGGCCGAGAAACGACATGGCTTCCTTCTCGCCGATGACGGAAAACCCCCGAGGCTTTTGCAAGTCGGACGCGACCTTTGCCAGAAACTTGCAATAGGACAGCCCGACTGAAACGGTAATGCCGATTTCATTTTGAACACGCCGCGCGAAGCTGGCGAGAACACGAGCGGGCGGATCGTGGTGCAGACGCTCGGTGCCGGACAGATCGAGAAAGGCTTCATCGATGGAGATGGGTTGGACCAAAGGCGTCAGATCCTGCATCATCGAACGGATTTCCCGCCCCACCTTCACATATTTTTCCATGTCCGGCTTGATCACCACCGCCTGCGGACAGGCCTCCAGTGCCTTGAACATGGGCATGGCCGAGCGGACGCCGTGGATGCGGGCAATATAACATGCCGTGGACACGACGCCACGTTTGCCGCCACCGATAATCAGCGGCTTGTCGGCGAGCTCCGGGTTGTCGCGTTTTTCGACGGAAGCATAAAACGCATCGCAATCGATATGGGCGATCGAGAGGTCATAAAGCTCGGCGTGATAGACAAGGCGAGGGCTGCCGCACCTTCGGCAACGCCTGATGCCCTCCGGCTGGCCAGCCAGACAGTCACGGCAGAAACCGGGATCGTAATTCAAAAGTGGAGGGGCCATGGCTCGGAAACAAAGAGAGAACATCCGTCACTATAAGCGTTTGCTTTTCTGTCCTCAAGTGGGCAATCTTCGATCATGGAAGACATGGTATTTTTAAAAAAAGGAGTTACAATTGTAGTTCCTTAGCGATGAATATGTTCGAATGGGATGAGCAAAAGAACAGGCGCAATGTTGAGAAGCACGGATTGGGTTTCGCGCTGGCCATCTGAATTTTTGAAGGGCCTGTTCTTTCATGGATAGATGAGCGCCGCGAGTACACAGAAACCAGATACCATTCGATCGGCCAAATCGACGGTGTCGCGGTGTTGGCCGTCATCCACACCGAGCGCTCCGGCAGGACGAGAATGATTTCGGCCAGGATTGCCAATCGCCGCAAAAGGAGGCGTTATGACGAAGAAATACGAAAAAGAACTGAACCTTGAACAGCTTAAGGCTTTACCTGACGGGTCTATCGACTACAGCGATATTCCGGAGCTTGACGAAACATTCTGGGCAAACGCCAAATATGTCGAACCTGAAGGAACGCAGCAGATCACGTTGCGGGTCAAGAAATCCGTCGTTGAAGCCTACAAGGCAACCGGCAAGGGATATCAGACGCGCTGAACACTGTCTTGGAGTCCTACGCTCAGACCGTTCTCAAGCGTCGCTGACCCCGGGTTCCGACGTCAATACTCCCCGGATGCCAAGCCCGGTCCGGAATAATGGTGCCAGGCGGCGGTCACGTCTTCAGGCTTTCGTCCAGTTGCCTCGCAAAACGCCATGAGGTCTGGTTCGTGGCTCATGAGGAAATCCGTGAGGCCTGCAAGAAAGCCGGGATCGTTGACGGCCTGGCGCAACATATTCGGCTGCATCCCGGTCAGCGCCAGAAAGCGCGCAAGCATATCCGGCTCGCTGGCGAGCCAGCCAAGTATGGCGATTGCTATTTCATGCGCATTTGAAGCGCCGATAGTGCCGTTTTTTGTACCGTGCGACATTTGTTTACCGAAGTTACCTATTTCTCAACCAAATCCAGCTACCGTCCGCTCCTGGGGGATAATGGAATCGGTTCTCTGGCACCCTATATGTCAATGAAGCGGTTTCAAAGTGAAACGAGGACTGGTCCCATGCCCAAACAGGTCATGATAGTTGAAGACAACGAGCTGAACATGAAGCTCTTTCGTGATCTGATCGAGGCGTCCGGTTATACCACCATCCAGACCCGCAATGGCATGGAAGCGCTCGAGCTTGCGCGCAAACACCGTCCCGATCTGATTTTGATGGACATTCAACTGCCGGAGGTTTCCGGGCTGGAGGTCACGAAATGGCTGAAGGAAGACGACGAACTGCATGTCATACCGGTGATCGCGGTCACGGCCTTTGCCATGAAGGGTGACGAGGAGCGCATTCGCCAGGGTGGATGTGAGGCCTACGTCTCGAAACCGATTTCCGTTCCGAAATTCATCGAGACGATCAAGACGTATCTGGGCGACGCGTAAAACAGGGCTGAACTGATGACTGCGAGAATTCTGGTCGTTGATGACATTGCAGCAAATGTGAAGCTTCTCGAAGCGCGTTTGTCGGCGGAATATTTCGATGTCATCTCCGCAGACAATGGCGCAAAGGCTCTGGCGATCTGCGCCAGCGAGCAGGTCGATATCATTCTGTTGGACATCATGATGCCCGACATGGATGGCTTCGAGGTCTGCGAGCGTCTGAAGGCCAACCCGGTAACAGCGCATATCCCGGTTGTCATGGTCACCGCCCTCGATCAGCCCAGCGACAGGGTCCGCGGCCTCAAAGCCGGTGCCGATGATTTTCTGACCAAGCCGGTCAATGACCTGCAGCTCATCTCCCGCGTCAAGAGCCTCGTGCGTTTGAAGACCATGAGCGACGAGCTGCGCATTCGTGCCGAAGCCGCCAAGACGATTGGCGTCGGTGAGCCCATCTGTGAAGACGCGCAGATCGAACTGCCCGGTCGTGTTCTGCTTGTCGATGGCCGCGCCAGCTCGCAGGAGCGTATCATCAAGGCGCTGAAGCCCGTTGCCGAAGTCTGCGCTCTTGCCGAACCGGGCAATGCCTTGTTCGAAGCGGCGGAGGGTGACTACGAGATGGTCATCGTCAACTCCAATTTCGATGATTTCGATCCCTTGCGCCTGTGCTCGCAACTGCGCTCTCTGGAGCGGACACGCTTCCTGCCGCTGTTGCTGGTGACGGAACAGGGCGACGAGGCCATGATCGTGCGCGCGCTGGAACTCGGCGTGAATGATTACATTGTGCGTCCGCTGGATACCAACGAACTCGTGGCCCGCACGCTGACCCAGATCAAGCGGAAGCGCTTCAACACGCGCCTGCGTGAGAATCTCAACCAGACCATGGAAATGGCCGTGATCGATGATCTCACCGGTCTCAACAATCGCCGGTATCTCGATAACCATCTCAAGGTTCTGTTCAACCGGGCAGCCACGCGTGGACGGGCATTGTCGGTCTGCATGACAGACATTGATCGTTTCAAGAGTGTGAATGACACCTACGGCCACGATGCGGGCGACGAAGTGTTACGCGAGTTCGCAGCCCGCCTGCGCTCCACCGTGCGTGGTGCGGATCTCGCCTGCCGATATGGCGGCGAAGAGTTCGTGGTGGTGATGCCGGATACCGACATGGAGATGGCGGCGTCCGTTGCGGAGCGGCTGCGCTTTATCATTGAGAGCAGGCCCTTCGTGCTGCGCTCCGGTCGCGAACTGCACATCACCGCCTCCCTGGGCATCGCCTGCAATGCTGTCTCCGTGGAAACGCCCGATGCGCTGATGCGCCATGCAGACCAAGCTCTGTACGAGGCAAAGAACGCCGGCCGTAACCGCGTCTGTGCCGCTGCGGCCTGACGATTCCACCGCCTTTGGCTTTCGTGACGGTTATCCACAGCAATCACTTTGGAAGATCACTTTTGTGATCACGGTGTAATCTCTTCACTATTGCGAAAGCCAAAAAAGGGCCAGTTTAACCGCGCTTGGCATCGTGCAAAATAGCCCCAGTGTGACGGATAATGGAACACAGGCGATTTTTTGAGATGAGCTCTACTCTTTCAGAGTAGCTCTGCCATTTTGAAATAAGAAAGAAATTTTTCAGAATATGTTTCATGCGATAAGCAAAGTTTATCTTTGTATCGAAATTGTCTGATTTATGAAATACTATGTTTCAAGACGGGAAATTTAACCATGTAGGGCGATCAATTGGGTCTCGCGTTAAGAATTTGTTGATTTTCTTCGCGTCTTGAGCAAAGCTTTGGTCAAGAACACAAGGTTTGCGAACTGAGGCGTTGTCGCCAAGATGAGGCAGAACGGTGTTCGGAGAAAGCGGCGGTTCTTTCCGCTTAAAGAACCAACGCATTGCGAATACCCCATGGTGCTCAGGTCCGCCGCATCTCCTGGGTCTTGGGGTTGGTCGACCGGCGACGCTCTTGAACGGTTCCTCGTGCTGTCATTGCTGTCCCGGTCGACCCACTTTTCCAGCGGTCCCCCACATCTCATATTCCGTCGGATCACGCCGCTTGTTGAATTGATCAATTCAAGAGCGACCATAAAAAAACGCGCCTCAAAGGGCGCGTCTTTTGCATGCGATTCCAAGGAAATTACTTGATCTTCGTTTCCTTGAATTCAACGTGCTTGCGTACGACTGGATCGTACTTGGTCTTCGTCATCTTGTCCGTGAACGTACGGCTGTTCTTCGTTGTGACGTAGAAAGTACCGGTGTCGGCCGTCGACAGCAGCTTGATCTTGATTGTTGTAGCTTTCGCCATAGTCGTCCTGCCTTTAACAAATAGTGAGTCCGCGGCCCTGTTGGACCCCGGCTAAATCTGGCGCGAAACTACGGATCGCGCCTGAAAAGTCAAGTCCGATTTGATCCGAAAACCGACCTGGCAATGGAAAGCACGACGTAGAGCCCGAAAAACATCGCCAAAGCCCAGGCAAAACCGTCTGTTCCGGCAATATCCATGGAAATCCCCACCGTCTGCGGCCCGGCTATGGTGCCGATGGCGTAACAGAAGATAAAGGCGGCGTTGGCTGCCACAAGGTCTGAGCCGGTAAGGCGTGAACCCAGATGCGTGAGTCCCACCGTATACATGCCCGAAACACAGCCACCCCACAGCAAAAGCAGCGACGAGAGCAGCACCCAGTTATCCACCAGCAAAGGCAGCGCAAGCGTACCGATCACGCCGGTCAGCGCCATCAGGCCCAGTAGCACACGCCTGTCCTTGATGCGGTCGGACAGCATGCCGATGGGGATCTGGAACGCCATGTTGCCGATAGCCATGACGGTCAAAAGCAGCGCCGCCTGCGATTCGCTGAAACCTTCACGCGTGGCATAAACCGGAAACAGCGACAGCCCGCCTGCCTGCACCGAGCCGTAAACGAAGGCGGCAGCCGAGGCCATGGGCACCAGCCAGATGTAACGGAAGAAATGGTGGTTGGGCTTTTCGTCGAGGCTGGGGCTTTCATGACGCGCCAGATAGATCGGGATTGCAGCCAGAAGAATGATGGCAGAGCCGAGCAGGAAGGGGGTTATTCCCTCGCTGCCGATGGCGGAAAACAGCAAGGGGCCGCCTGCGAAGCCCACCGCCATGCCGGTCGCATACATGCCAAGAACCAATCCGCGACGCTTGGGTGGCGCTGCGGCGTTGATCCAGAATTCCGACAGGATGAACAGCATGGCCGTTGCACCGTGGAAGACGATCCGCAAGGGGAACCACATCCAGAAGGCTTCGGCGAAATAAAATCCCAGCGCGCTGATGGCGGAAACGACAACAGCCGTCATCATGGTGCGCGCGACACCAAATTCGTGCGCCAGCCGGCTGGTCATCGGTGCCGCTATCATGGCGGCAACGCCAGCCATGGCGGTGTTGAGGCCTATCATCGTTGACGAGATGCCGCGCTTTTCAAGAATGATGCTCAGAAGCGGCAGACCGAGGCCGATGGCGATGCCAACGGCGCTGATAGCGGAGATTGCGGCAATGAGCGATGGCCAGTGAATATCGTCGGCGTCGCTAGTCGGATGGGACATGTAGACCTTTACAGAAAGCCACGAATGAAAGTGCCGCGACGCTCGAAATATTGTCGCACCGGGCCTTCGGATTGCAATGAAGGGTCACCTATCATGAACTTTGTGACATCCTTGAGAACCATGCGTGTAATGGGTGCCATGTTCAGACTGGAATCGTCCTTGATGTCAAGCCATTCAAGCTCTTGGAGCTCGTCAGAATCCTTGATTCCCTTAGGGTCGATGCCCGCCTCGTCAGTGAAACAGCAGAAAAACCGGGTGTCGAATCGCCTGACACGGCCCGGCGGCGTGATCGCACGCGCCATGAAGCGCAACGGCGAGAGGTCGGGTCGATCTGGGTCTTTGCCGCAGCGCAGTCCCGTTTCCTCATGAAGTTCGCGCAGCGCGGCCAACGCCAGGGCACGCGCGCCCGATTGTGTCATAGGCCGAGAGGCCGCACGCATCAGATTGTCGATGACAACCGGCCTGAGATCGGTTCCGAAGGGCAGGGTACGGTCGGATGGATCGCGCTTGCCGCCGGGAAATACGTAGACATCAGGCATGAAAACATGGCGACTGGAGCGCTTGCCGACAAGCACGCGCACGTCGCTGCGCGATCGATCCAGAAGAAGGATGGACGCGGCGTCTTTCGGGCGCAGGTAGGGTGTTTTCTCCGAAGGCAAGGTCATCGCACCCTGTCAGTGAGACGAGCCGTCGATCTGTTCTTTTTCGGGTTCGTTGCTGAAACCATGCATCCTCAGGGCCCATTGCAGGCCGATGACGCCGCCTTTTATGGGCTGGATCGTCAACAGCGCGACGAGAATGGTAATCGGTACCCAGATGGCGAAATGCACCCACATCGGCACCAGAAACACCGTATCCGTCATCATGAAACCGCCAACCGCAACGTGGCCGAGAATCATGATCGAGATATAGGGCGGCAGGTCGTCGGAGCGCTGGTGGTGCATGTCTTCACCGCAGGACGCGCATTCATCGACGGGCTTTAGCCAGGCGCGAAAGAGGTGGCCGTTGCCGCAGGCCGGGCAACGGCTGAGAATTCCTCGCATGATGGAGCGACCCAGCGGACGGTCTTCCGGCTTGCCACCATACTGCACTGTCTGCGTCTCGGTCGTCGTCATGTGCTTATCCTTTTACACCAGCTATCTGCGTCTGCGTGGCGGCCTTGTGCCGGGTGTCGGGCCGCTGCTGCGCCGTGTCGTCTTGTGGAAGGACCGTGTCGCCGCAGGCATTTTCTTGCCCTCGTTCAACACTTCGAACCGCAAGGCGCCGGCAAGTGGCACGGCCTCGGCCAAACGAACCTGAACGGCATCGCCCAGTTGATAGCCAAGTCCGGTCTTCTCACCCGTCAGAGCCTGATGCGCCTCGTCGTAGATGTAGTAGTCGGTACCCAGTGTAGATATAGGAACAAAGCCGTCAGCACCAAATTGCGGAAGCGCGACAAATAGTCCCGCCTTGGTGACACCGCCGACCCGGCCTTCGAACTCTTCGCCCACACGCTGGGAAAGATGATGCGCGATCAGTCTGTTGACCGTATCCCGTTCCGCCGCCATTGCCCGCCGCTCGAAGGTCGAGATTTCGGCTGCCACATCGGCCAGCGTTGCTTCTTCCTGTGGCGTGATGCCGCCTTCGCCCAGACCCAGCGAACCCACCAGCGCACGATGCACGATAAGGTCGGCATAACGGCGGATAGGCGAGGTGAAATGCGCGTATTTCATCAGGTTCAGGCCGAAATGGCCGATATTGTCCGGGCTGTAGATCGCCTGGCTCTGGGATCGCAGCACCATTTCGTTGACGATGATCTGGTGCGGCGTATCGACCGCGCGCGCCAGAATGCCGTTGAAGGAGTTGGCGCGAACCTGTCCGCCTTTCACCAGCGAATAGCCGATGGTGGTCAGGAATTCGCGCAGCACCTCCTGTTTGGCGATCGTCGGCGCGTCATGCACGCGGTAGACCAGACGCTGCTTTTTCAGTTCCAGCGTCTCGGCGGCGCAGACATTGGCCTGGATCATCATCTCTTCGATCAGCTTATGCGCGTCGAGACGTTCCGGCACGTGCACGCGATCAACCGTGCCATCGGATTTGAGAATGATCTTGCGTTCCGGCATATCCAGCTCAAGCGGCTGGCGGCGGTCGCGGCCAATCTTCATCACCTCGTAGGCGTGCCAGAGAGGCCGCAGGATGGGCTCCAGCATCGGGCCGGTCTTGTCATCGGGGTTGCCGTCGATCGCGGCCTGGGCCTGCTGGTACGAAAGCTTTGCCGCACTCTTCATCATGATGCGGTGGAAGGTATGGCTGGCCTTGCGGCCTTCCTTGGAAAACACCATCCGCACGGCAAGGGCCGGGCGATCGACGCCTTCTTTCAGCGAGCAGAGATCGTTGGAGATGCGCTCGGGCAGCATCGGCACAACGCGGTCGGGGAAATAGACCGAGTTGCCGCGCTTCAAGGCTTCGCGGTCCAGCGCCGAACCGGACCGAATGTAATAGGATACATCTGCAATCGCGACGGTGACGATCACGCCGTCCGGATTGTCGGGCGAGGGGTCCAGCTCGGCGTAGACGGCGTCGTCGTGGTCCTTGGCATCGGCCGGATCAATGGTGATGAGCGGCAGTTTGCGCCAGTCTTCACGGTGCGCCATCGTTGCGGGCTTGGCCGCATCCGCTGCCGCCAGCACGTCTGACGGGAAAATGTGCGGAATACCATGCGCATGAATGGCGATCATCGAGATCGCCTTTTCGGACGCAACGGAACCGACGACGGACAGAACCTTGGCACGCGGCAGGCCGTAACGACCGCTGTTGCGGGAGGTTTCCACCTCGACAAGATCGCCGTCCTTGGCATCACCGACGCCATCGGGATCTATAACCATCTCGTCGCCGCGACGCTCGATCGGCATCAGACGACCGCCACCACCCGGCGTTTCCTTGAAGACGCCGAGCGATCCGCCCTGCCGTCTGTCGATCAGCTTGATGATGCGAGCGGTATAGGCCGGACCACCGACGTCCTTGGATGGGAAAATCTTCGCGAGCACCCGGTCGCCGATGCCGCCCACAGGGGTCTTGCCCTTCTGGCGGTCGGCAGAGGATTGGCGGATGATGACGGCGGGGGCTGCGCCGTTTTCGTCCGGCCATTCCGCGGGACGACCGATCAGACCGCCATCCTTGTCGCGGGTGGTGATGTCGAGAACAGTCACCGGCGGCAGACCGCCCGGACGCATCAGCGACTTGCGGCTCTTGTGCACCATGCCATCGGTTTCGAGCTCCTTGAGGAGAGCCTTCAACTCGATGCGCGTTTCGCCCTTCAACCCGAAAGCCTTGGCGATTTCGCGCTTGGAGGCCTGGTCGGGATGCTCGGCAATGAACTTTAAGAGCACGTCGCGTGGGGGAACCTGGCCGTGGATGATACCAGCAGATTCGAGAACTTTTTTCCCGCGACCGGTGCGGCCGAAGCCATCGCCCGCCGAGCCGGATGTCTTACGCGGTGCTTTGCTCAAGATTCTGCCTTCTTCGCTTTTGGTGCTGCCTTTGCCTTGGCCGCTGTTTTGGGCTTTGCAGCCGCTTTCGGTTTCGCAGCCGCCTTCGGCTTGGCTTTCGCCTTGGTCTCGCCATCGGCGCTGGCAGCCTTGGTGGCCTTCTTCGGCACTGCCGCCTTCTTGGCCTTGACGGGCTTGCCATTGCTGCCGGTGCCGGTCTTGGCAATGCGCTCGGCAATCAGCACCAAGGCCTCATCCAGCGTCACCGTGTCAGGTGTCTGCGCCTTGGGAATGGTGGCATTGACCTTGCCCCAGTTGACGTAAGGCCCATACTTGCCGTCACGAACGGTAATCGCACCGCCATCGGGATGGTCGCCCATTTCCTTCAATGCAGCAGGCGTGGACGAACGTCCACGGCCCGGCGATGCCTTCTTCTCTGCAATCACCGTGACTGCGCGGTTTAGGCCGATGGAGAACACGTCTTCGATGCTTTCGAGGTTGGCATACCCGCCATCATGCAGCAGAAACGGTCCGTAGCGCCCGAGACCGGCGGAAATCATCTTGCCGCTCTCCGGGTGCTTGCCGATATCGCGTGGCAGATTGATCAGCGCCAGCGCTTTCTCGTGGTCGATATCGTCAGGTGCCCAGCCCTTTGGCAGCGAAGACCGCTTGGCTTCCTTGCCATCGCCACGCTGGATGTAAGGTCCGAAACGACCGGAGCGCAATGTCAGCTCTTCGCCCGTATGCGGGTCTGCACCCAGTGCCTTCGGCTCGTTCAGCGCGGCGGCATCGGCCTCTGCGCCATCCGAGTTCAGCTGGCGGGTGAAGTTGCATTCCGGGTAGTTCGAGCAGCCGACGAAGGCGCCGTATTTGCCGAGCTTCAGCGACAGATTACCCGTGCCGCAAACCTGGCAGATACGGGGATCGGAGCCGTCTTCGCGGGTCGGAAACACCAGCGGGGCCAGAACCTCGTTCAGCGCATCCAGCACGTTGGTGACGCGCAGTTCCTTGGTGTCTTCGATCTGGGCGAAGAAGTCCTTCCAGAAATCGCGAAGAACCTGCTTCCAGTCCAGTTCACCTGCCGAGATCCGGTCGAGTTTTTCTTCCAGATCGGCGGTGAAATCGTATTCCACGTATTTCGTGAAGAAGCTTTCGAGGAACGCTGTCACCAGTCGTCCGCGCGAGTGTGGCACGAGCTTGCGCTTGTCGACGATGATATATTCACGGTCGCTCAGCGTTTTCAGTGTCGCCGCATAGGTGGAGGGGCGGCCAATGCCGAGTTCTTCCATCTTCTTGATGAGCGACGCTTCCGAATAGCGCGGCGGCGGCTCGGTGAAGTGCTGGCTGGCGTTGATCTTCTGCTTGGCCAGCGCCTCGCGGACATTGATCTGCGGCAGACGGCCATCTTCATCGCTATCGTCGCTTTGCTCGCCGTCTTCCTTCTGGTCGGTATAGGCGGCAATGAAGCCGTCGAAACGGATAACCGAACCAACGGCGCGAAGGCCAGCCTTCTCGCCCTTGTTGTCGGCCAGAATTTCAACGGTAGTGCGTTCGATTTCCGCAGATGCCATCTGGCTGGCGATGCCGCGCTTCCAGACAAGTTCGTAAAGACGCAACTGGTCGGCATCGAGATACGTTTTCACCTGGTCGGGTGTGCGGCTAAAGTCCGTCGGGCGAATGGCTTCGTGCGCTTCCTGGGCGTTCTTGGCCTTGGTGGAATAAAGACGCGCTTTTTCCGGCACGTAACGGGCACCGAACTGTTCGCCAATGGCGCTGCGGGCTGCATCGATGGCTTCTGGTGCCATCTGCACACCATCGGTACGCATATAGGTAATGAGACCGACGGTCTCACCACCGATGTCGATACCTTCATACAGCCGCTGTGCGACCTGCATGGTGCGCGAGGCGGAAAAACCCATGCGCGACGATGCGGCCTGCTGCAACGTTGATGTCGTGAAGGGAGGGCCGGGGTTGCGCTTGACCGGCTTGGCATCAACCGTATCCACGGTGTAGGTCGCACCTTCCAGCAATGTCTTCAGACGGGTCGCATCATCGCCTGTCTTGACCGATCGACCCTGCAGGCGCTTGCCATCGGCAGACACCAGCTTGGCCTCGAAGTCATCGCCACGCGGCGTCTTCAACAGAGCCGAGATGTTCCAGTATTCCTCGGATACGAAACGCTCGATTTCCGATTCCCGGTCGCAGACCAGACGCAGCGATACGGACTGAACGCGGCCAGCCGAACGCGAACCCGGTAGCTTGCGCCACAGAACGGGAGAGAGGTTGAAGCCGACGAGATAGTCCAGCGCGCGGCGGGCAAGATACGCATCCACCAGGGGAACGTCGATGTCGCGTGGATCAGCCATCGCGTCCAGAACGGCTTTCTTGGTGATGGCGTTGAACACGACGCGCTTGACTGGCTTGTCGCCGATGACCTTTTTCTTTTTCAGAAGGTCGAGAACATGCCAGGAAATGGCTTCCCCTTCGCGATCCGGGTCGGTCGCGAGAAACAATCCGTCGGATGCCTTCACGGCATCGGCGATTTCCTTCATGCGCTTCTGCGAGGCAGGATCAACCTCCCACAGCATTTCGAAATCCTGATCGGGAAGCACCGAGCCATCTTTTGCGGGAAGATCGCGAACGTGGCCGAACGATGCGAGCACCTTGTAGCCTGGACCAAGATACTTGTTGATCGTCTTGGCTTTTGCCGGAGATTCTACGACGACGACATTCATATTTTCTTCTTTCGGAACTTGCCCGTTAACATGCCCTGCGGTTTTTCGGCGCGCAACAGGGCGCTCTTTATTTCGACATGGACAGGTAATGCGCTTGGGTCAAGAGGCAAGGGACGTTTTTCTGCCATTACACCAAGATGCAACCTTTGAGAGATTTAAATGGTTATTGCAATTATAGATAAACAAGTTATGGTTGCTCGGATTGGATGCTTCTCTTTTAAAGATCGTTCATTTTATCGGCTCTATCGAGGTCAACATGGTTGCGAATGCACACAACAACAGCCGTAGCGCGGCTGAACAAACAACGGATAACCTCGCCTATATCACGCAAATGCTCTCCGAGCTGCGTGTCGTTGCCGAACGCGAGGGCGCCGAGATGTTATGTTATCTTATCGAAATGGCTTATATTGAGGCCGGAGACATTCAGTCAGGCCGTCGCAAGCTTTCAGTCGGCCATGTCAAGCGAAACCCGCCCCGCGGAATGCCGGTTTAACCGTCCTGCGATGTCGAGTTCCAGCAGCACGAGATACACGGTCGAGGCGGGTAATCCCGTGTGGCGGATGATGTCGTCGGTTTCGACGGGGGATGGCCCAAGCGCCGAAGCAACAATGCTGCGGTCATCATCACGCGGTGGTGATACCTCCATGTCTTCGGAACTTTCCTTGGCGATGTGCTGAATGGGCAATGACGGCTCCATCAACGGTCGCAACGCGTCCAGAATATCAGCGGCTTCCGTTACCAGCATCGCGCCGTCCTTGATCAACCGGTTGGTGCCATGGCATCGCGCATCCAGTGGAGACCCCGGAACCGCAAACACCAATCGTCCAAATTCGCCAGCCAGCCTTGCCGTGATCAGAGAGCCTGAACGATCCGCTGCCTCCACGATCAGAACGCCCATGGAAACGCCCGCGATCAGCCGGTTACGGCGCGGAAAGTCGCGCGCGCGAGGCTCCCATCCGAACGGCATCTCGCTGATACTCGTCCCGTCATTGTCGTAGATCTCATCCAGCAGCCGTAGATTTTCAGGCGGGTAGGGCTTGTCCAGCCCGCCTGCCAGCATGGCAACGGTGCCGGTGGAAAGACTGGCCGTGTGGGCGGCCGCATCGATGCCTCGTGCAAGACCGGACGCGATGGTATAACCGGCCTGTCCGCATTGGCGCGCCAGCATGGCTGCAAATTTCGAGCCGTTGATGGAGGAATTGCGGGACCCTACGATCCCGATGGATGGACGCGTCGCGGTGCGGCCCGATCCCTTCATGGAAATGATCGGCGGTGCGCCGTCGATCTCGCGCAGTGCCGGCGGGTAATCCGGCTCGCCGATGCCCACGAACCGCGCGCCGAATTTGGTTGCCGCCTCGATTTCCCGTTCCACGTCCGCAACGGTTGCAATACGCGGGCTGCGTGCCGATCCGCCGCGTCGGGAAAGGTCGGGCAGGGCATCCAGCGCTCTTTCCGCGCTGCCGAAGTGATTGATCAGTTCGCGGAAGGTGACGGGGCCAATATTGTCGCTACGGATCAGCCGCAGCCAGGCAACCCTTTGCCGGTCATTGAGCACAATGCCACTCTTGGCTTCCCCGTCATGCGGCATGTTTCGCCCCCGTCAGGGCGAGAGGAATGGCCTCAGCCCTTTTTGCCGATCTTGCTTTCTGTACCCGCCAACAACCGCCTGATGTTTTCCCGGTGCATGTACCAGGAGATAACGCTGAGCAGCGTCACAAGCAGAGCCGTCTTCTCCGGTCCTACTATCCACAATGCAACCGGAATGACAAGCATTGCAACCAGCGCGGAAAGGGAAGAGTATTTCGTGAGGAAGGCGGTCGCGATCCAGACCGCCGCAAAGGCCAGCATCATCAGGGGCGCAGCGCCCAACAGCACACCGATATAAACCGCGACACCCTTGCCACCCTTGAAGCCGAGCCATACCGGAAACAGGTGTCCGAGAAACGCAAAGAACCCGGCGATCAGCGAGGCTTCGTATCCCCAGAGCGTGTGAGCAACCAAAACCGCAGCCGTTCCCTTCAAGGCATCCAGCAGCAATGTGGCCGCCGCCAGCTTCTTGTTGCCGGTGCGCAAGACATTGGTGGCACCAATATTGCCGGACCCGATTTGGCGAACATCGCCAAGGCCCGCGGCACGCGTCAGGATCAATCCGAACGGGATCGATCCCAGCAGATAGCCGATCAGGGCAGCAAGGGCGAGAAGCGCGGGCGCTGTCTGCCAGTCAGTCAATGCGGTCATTTGCTTGTCCCCTCAGTCCTGTCACGTCATTCTATCAGATGGAATACACCAGCTTGCCCGCAACATAGGTGGCTGTGGCGCGGCCGGTAAAGCGGGCGTCTTCGAATGGCGTGTTCTTGGACCTCGACACCAGATTTTTCTCAGACACTAGCCATGGCTCGTCCAGATCAACAAGCGTGATATCAGCCTTGGCACCCGGTTTCAGCGTGCCGGCATCCAGCCCGAAGATGTGCGCGGGACGGGTGGATAATGCATCGATCAGGCGCATCAACGGCACCTGATCACTGTGGTAGAGGCGAAGTGCCGCCGCCAGCATCGTTTCGAGACCGACCGCACCGCTCGCCGCATCGGAAAACGGCAGGCGCTTGGTGTCCACGTCCTGCGGGTCGTGCGAGGAGACGATGATGTCGATTGTGCCGTCCTTCAGCGCATCCACCATGGCCATGCGGTCATCTTCGGACCGCAGTGGCGGGGAGAGCTTGAAGAAGGTTCGGTACTCGCCGATATCGTTTTCGTTCAGCGTCAGGTGATTGATGGAAATACCGCAGGTGGCTTTCACGCCGCGCGCTTTCGCGTGGGCAATCGCCTCGGCCGATTCACGCACCGAAATCTTGGCGGCGTGGTAGTTGGCGCGGGTCAGCGCCGCAATGCGCAGGTCGCGCTCCAGCGGAATGATTTCGGCTTCTTTCGGAATACCCGATAGTCCAAGCCAGCTGGCAAACAGGCCCTCGTTCATGTCGCCATGGCCGATATACTGATCGCGGGTTTCCAGCGAAATCACCGCATCCAGCTCGCGGGCATAGGTCATGGCGCGGCGCAGGACAGCCGTATCCGACAACGCCTTGCGGCCATTCGTGAAGGCAACGGCACCCGCTTCCTTCAGCATGCCGAATTCCGTCATCTCATCGCCACGCAGACCTTTTGTCAGGGCCGCCGCCGGATAGATATTGACAAGCGCCTTGTCGCGCGCAGTCTTCCTCACGAACTCCACCAGCGCAATATCGTCGATGACGGGATCGGTGTCCGGCATCACGATCATGCTGGTCACGCCACCGGCGGCCGCGGCCCGTGACGCGGATTCGATCGTTTCGCGGTGTTCGGCGCCCGGTTCGCCAACGAACACGCGTGCGTCCACCAATCCCGGCGCGGCGACCAGCCCCTTGGCGTCACGCACCGTCGCGCCGTCAGGCGCGCCCTGGTTCTGCGCATCCCTGCCAGCGGCGAGGATGGTGCCGTCTGCACCGATGATGATGGTGCCGATCTCATCGAGATTGCGCGACGGATCGATAATGCGAACATTTTTGAGAACGGTGCCGGTGCTCATACGCGCTCTCCCTGATTCTGTGAAACGAGAAGGGTTTCCATAACGGCCATGCGAACGGCCACACCCATCTCCACCTGGCTCTCGATCACGCTCTGCGGGCCGTCAGCCACTTCCGAGGCGATTTCCACACCCCGGTTCATCGGGCCGGGGTGCATGACCAGCGCGTCTTCTTTCGCAGCCTTCAGCTTTTCCGCGTCCAACCCGTAATAATGGAAATACTCGCGCACCGAAGGCACAAACGAGCCTGACATGCGCTCGCGCTGCAAACGCAGCATCATCACCACATCTGCGCCTTTCAGTCCCTCTTTCATGTTATGGTACACTTCCACACTCATATCCGCGATGCCGGAGGGCAGCAGCGTTGGCGGGGCAACGACCCGGACCCGCGCGCCCATCTGGTTCAAAAGAATGATGTTGGAGCGCGCGACACGCGAATGCAGAACGTCACCGCAAATGGCGACTGTCATGCCAGACAGCGTGCCCTTGGCGCGGCGGATGGTCAGCGCGTCCAGCAGTGCCTGCGTCGGGTGTTCATGCTGGCCATCGCCGGCATTGACCACCGAGCAGGCCACTTTCTGCGCCAGAAGAGCGGCGGCGCCTGCCGAAGAATGGCGCACCACCAGCACGTCCGGCCGCATGGCGTTGAGCGTCATGGCGGTATCGATCAGCGTTTCACCTTTTTTGACCGATGAATTGCCCACCGACATGTTCATCACGTCGGCACCCAGCCGTTTTCCGGCAAGCTCGAAGGATGATTGCGTGCGCGTCGAGGCTTCGAAGAACAGGTTGATCTGTGTCAGCCCACGCAGTGTCGAGGTCTTCTTTTCGCGCTGTCGGCTGATTTTCACCGCCTCGTCGGCCTTGTCGAGAAGAGTGGTGATATCCTGATGGGAAAGCCCCTTGATGCCAAGCAGGTGGCGGTGAGGAAAATAGACCATGGAAAATGTCCTCCGGGTCGTAAGAGAGCACGTGGCAAGGCTCTGGCTTTAGTCACCGGGTCTATAAAGACAGGTGGCTTTGTCGGCAAGCATGCGATAAGCCGTGCCAGACCTAATACATGCAATAAAATGCGAATCCCGATATAGCCACGCGATGACGAATATGAACCGGACAGAAGAACAGCTTGCCGATTTGAACCAGCCCAGCCTCTGGTCCGGCATCAATGCCTATCGCTCAGACCCGTTGATCGTGGATTTGACCTCCAGTCTGTCTCGTCCGCTGCGCGATGAGTTTGACCAGATCGGACGCTATGTGACATCGGTGGAGGCGCAGGAACTGGCGCGCATGGCCAATGTCAGCGCGCCGAAACTGCACACCCATGGTCCACGCGGAGAGCGGCTGGATCAGGTCGAGTTTCACCCCGCCTGGCACGCGCTGATGCGCCGGTCCATGTCGTCAGGCCTCCACAGCGGTGCGTGGGAAAATACGCCTGAGACGCGCGGCAACGAGCACAAGGCCCGCGCCACGAAACTCTATCTCACGTCGCAGCTCGAAGCTGGGCATCTGTGCCCGCTGACCATGACGCATGCGTCCGTTGCCGCGATGATGACATCGCCGCGCGTGCAGCAGGAATGGGCGCCGAAAATCCTGTCGCGCAAATATGATTCCTCGCAGAAACCTGCCATGCAGAAGACCGCCGTGACCATCGGCATGGGCATGACGGAAAAGCAGGGCGGCACGGATGTGCGTGCCAATCGCACCACGGCGGAACGGGTGGGCGAAGGCATCTATCGCCTGTCCGGCCACAAGTGGTTCCTGTCCGCGCCCATGAGCGACGGTTTCGTCATGCTGGCGCAGATGGGAGATGGCATGGGCTGCTTCTTGGTGCCGCGCTTTCTGGAGGACGGGTCCGCGAACGGGCTGCATTTCCAGCGTCTGAAGGACAAGCTCGGCAATCGCTCCAACGCATCAGCGGAGGTCGAATTTACCGATGCTTTCGGCTATCTGCTGGGCGAACCCGGTGCCGGCGTCCGCACCATTCTTGATATGGTTACCCTGACGCGACTGGACTGCGCACTGTCCTCGTCGGGCATGATGCGTGCATCGCTTGCGGAAGCGGTGCACTTTGCCCGTGGTCGCAACGTGTTCGGCAAACCGCTGGTAACCCAGCCGATCATGACCCGCGTTCTGGCCGATATGGCGCTGGACGTTGCCGCCGCGACCGCGCTGTCTTTCCGCCTTGCCTCAGCCTTTGATAGCGCCCGCAACAACCCCGCAGAAGCAGCCTACGCCCGCGTCATGACGCCCATCGTCAAATACTGGTGCTGCAAGATCGCGCCCGCCTTGATCTATGAAGCGATGGAAAGCCTTGGCGGCAACGGCTATGTCGAAGACCGTCCGATTGCCCGCCATTACCGCGAAGCGCCCGTGAATGCCATCTGGGAAGGCTCCGGCAACGTCATGGCGCTGGATGTGCTGCGCGTTCTCCAGCGCGGCAAGGACCTGTTCGATCTCGTCTTCGAAACGCTGGAGCGTGATCTCGGTCCATCCGGCAAGAAAACCACCGACGTCCTGCGCGCCGCAATCGCGCTTTGCGAGCGCGACGAAGGTGCCGCCCGCATGCTGGTCGAACAATTCGCGCTGGCCGCCGCCGCCGCCGAACTCTGCCGCATCGGGGCAGGCCGCATCGCCGATGCGTTTCTGGAAACACGCCTGGCCGGTGGTTTCCGCCACACTTACGGCATGCTGGATAGCCGCTTCGACCCGACCTATATTATCGATTTGCTGTATCCGCCTGCGGCGTAGCACCCTGAAACTCTGTCTAAGCGTTCGTTTATGTTCGGCTTATTTTCGCTGATCCCGCCGCCAGAAATGGTGCGAATGCGAGACGAATTTCTTCAAGAAATGCGTCGCTAAATCTGCCGATTGCATCCCGCCGGACGTCGAAGTGGTAAGATCGTTCGATGATATCGTAATTGCATTCGCTTACGGTTATCCAGCCGCGCTCGTACCGCGTCAATTTGGCGCGGCGCAGCTCGAGTGCAGGTATTTCTATTGCTTTCTGGTCGTCATGTGGAGGCTTGGAAGATATGGGTAGCAAAAGAATATGAGTGAGGCCTTGCTTGTCTTTGACCGCAAGGATCATGCACACGGGACGGTCTTTCTCGCCATGGTCGCGATGTGGACTTATCTCCTTCTGCCATCGCCACAGGTAGGGATAGGCGACGATGTCACCACGTTTGAACTTCTCACTCATCGCGTGAAGCCTGATATTCCCTGGAGTCTTCTTCAAGTTGCTCTCTGAAAATAGAGGCAATGTCGTCTGGCATTTCCCCGACACCGTATGCCGTACGTAAATCGTTGTTTCCGGTCATTTTCTCGAAAAGTTCGACGGGCAAAACGACGACGGAGGGACGGCCATGTTTTGTTAGTGTGATTGGTTCTTTCTGGGCCTCATCATGGTATCGTCCAAAATGACGCATGAATTCTGCCGTGGATATGGATTTACGTGTCATCGACAGTCTCCCGGTTGATTTTCTGTATAATACAGAAAACGCGGAAATTCTCAACCACCGTAACGGTGTGAGCATATGAGATCCTCATCCACAAGAACCTCCATTTCCAAAGCTGCCCTGCATTGCCGTGAAACTAACCCTCTGGTAGCCCGGTTATAGACTTCACCACACGGAGAATCGCCCGCCTATGCTGGCCACCGATGGCACTGCTGCCCAGACTGTTCCCGAAAAACGTATCAAGGATCGTGCCGCGACTGAGCGTGCAATCTTCGATGCTGCCAAAACGCTTCTGGCGGAAGAAGGGTTTCAGGGCTTCGGCATCAATGCGGTAGCGCGGCGGGCAGGGTGTGACAAGCAGCTGATCTACCGTTACTTCGGCGGTCTGGAAGGTCTGGTTGCCGCCATCGGCGAAGACCTCGGCTCATGGGTAAAGGATCGTATTCCCGAAGATACAGGTGGCATGTTTCTGCTCACCTATGGCGATCTCATGGAAAAGCTCGCGCTCTACTACATCGAGGCGTTGCGCAACGATCCGCTCGTCTGCAAGATCATCGCCTGGGAGGTTTCGGAAAACACCCCGCAGGTCAAGCAACTGGCGGATGCCCGTGCCAAGGCGCTGGCCACATGGATCGAGCGGATGCGCGGCTCGCTCCAAGCGCCGAAGGGCATCGATACTGCTTCCGTGAATGCCGTTATCTTCGCCGCTATCCAACACCTGGTCATCTCATCGGTCATATCAGGACAGTTCGCTGGCGTTGCGCTGAAAACGCCCAAAGATTGGGACAAAATCGGGACGGCCGTGAAGCGGATCGTCCGCGGCGTTTACAGCTGATTCATTGGGTTTGGCTTTATCATCATCATGATTGGCGCTGTTTGCCCTGCTCGAACGTTAACACCTCGAGCCGCACTCTTATCCACAGCGCCAAGGCTTCCGTTAACCATAATCGAAATTTTTATTTGCCCGTCAGCGGAGACGGGATCATTGTATTCATAAATTGTTAACCATACGCCTGTGGGCGTGTGAAAAGGAACCGCCGTGCCCCGATGGATATCCTTGATCGTCATGATGACGTTCTTTGCCATGCTGCCGTTGGACATTGATGTCCCGACGGTGAACCTGTGTCTGATGGCATGCCTGCGTTGGGCGATCATTGCCGCCGTGCCGGATACCTTCTCCTTGAGAGGCCAGACCGTATGAAGTGGTTTCTGATTTTGTGGGCGGGGCCTGTTGCGTTTTTGGGTGCGTGGTACTTCCTGTCCTATTACGACATGAGCTTCGGCTTCTTTATGCTCACCCGTGAAAGCCACGATCTTGTCTTCCAGATTTACGGCAACGTGCTGGGTATCGCGCCGGAAACCATACCGCCGCTGGTGGCGCGCGCCATCGCGTTTGATAGTCTGATCGTGTTTGCGATCCTTGCTTACCGCAAGAGGAAGACGATTGCCGCCTGGTGGCGCAACCGTCAGTCGTCGAGAGCGGTCGCAGCCCTTCCCAGCGCGGACAGCCTGTCCAGCGCCCCCTGAAGAATGAAACTGGCGGCTGCCGAGTCGATTCGTTGCGCCCGCTTGGCACGCGAAACATCCATTTCCAGAAGCGCACGCTCTGCGGCGACAGTGGAAAGCCTCTCATCCCAATAAACAAAGGGCAGCTCGGTCTTGTCGCTCATTGCGCGGACGAAAGCGCGCGTTGCCTGAACGCGTGGCCCGGCTGAACCGTCCATATTGGTCGGCAGACCAATGACGAATGCGGCCACTTTTTCCTTGGCGGCAAAATCGAGCAGGACGTGCGCGTCGGCGGTGAATTTCACACGCTTCAATACGGGGCGAGGGGTCGCAAAACGTCGCGAGAGATCCGACATGGCAAGACCGATGGTCTTCGTGCCGAGATCGAGCCCGGCAATGGCCTGTCCCGTCTGCAAAAAGTCCGCCAGTTCTTCGATGGTCAGCGTCGCCATGGTGTCGTTCTCAGCGTTTGCGGACGAATTCTGTGCGCAGCACGAGACCCTTGATGGCGTCGTGCCTGCAATCTATTTCGTCCGGATTGTCCGTCAGGCGGATGGACTTGATGACGGTACCCTGCTTCAACGTTGTCCCGGCGCCCTTGACCTTCAAATCCTTGATCAGGGAAACGGAATCGCCATCTGCGAGAATGTTGCCTGCGGCGTCACGCACTTCGGTGGACTTTGCCGCCTGTGCTGTAATTTCGCCGGCAGGGCGCCATTCACCGGTCGCCTCGTCATAGACATATTCGTCACTATCTGTCGTCATCTTCGCAATCCGAAAAGGTTGGGCCATCCCAAGATAAGGCCCGTCCTATGTCACACTCTACCGGCAATACAAAGGAGAACTTCCATGAAACTCACCTGGCTTGGCCATTCCGCATTCCGCCTCGAAACCGGCAAAGCAAAAATTTTGATCGACCCGTTTTTTACCGGCAATCCGTCTTTCGCCGGCCAGGACGCCAAGGATGTCGCCGCTGGCATTAGCCATATTCTGCTGACCCACGGCCACGGCGATCATGTGGGCGATACCGTGCAATTGGCGAAAGATACTGGCGCAACCGTGCTGGCCAATGCTGATCTCGCCGCGTGGCTCGGCTCCAAGGGCGTGTCGAAACTGGAAATGGGAAATACCGGTGGCACCGTGGCGTTCGATGGCTTTTCCGCCACGTTCACCAACGCGCTGCACTCGTCCGCACAGATCACCGAAGACGGCGTCAGCCATGCGCTGGGCAACGCCAATGGCCTGATGCTGCATTTTGAAGACGGCCCCACTGTCTATCACATGGGTGATACGGATATCTTCTCGGACATGGCGCTGATCAACGAATTGCACGAGCCAGATATCGGCCTGGTCCCGATCGGCGACCGCTTCACGATGGGCGGCGCGGTCGCGGCTCTGGCCTGCCAGCGATTCTTCAAGTTCCGCAACGTCATTCCCTGCCACTACGGTTCCTTCCCGATCATCGACCAGACACCGGAAAAATTCCTGACCGGCATGGATGGCTCCCCGACCCGCGTCGATGCGCAAGGCGTTGGTCAGACCCTGACGTTCTGATGTGAAAGCCCGACAGGTGAGGCCTGTCGGGCTTTTTGTGTTGCGATAGCCTCAGGCGATCTTCGGCTCGACACGCCCCGTCTGCACCATTCGGGATGGAGCAGACGATACACCGTTCAACGCGTTCCGCCACTCGCTTAACGCCGCGACGCGCCGCGTGTGGCGCGGGTAGAGCGAGACGATGTTGAGGAAGAAGCCGGCAATGGACGGCACCATTCTGTCCTGCTCTTCAAAAGCATTGGGATTCATCTGCGCGTTCAGCTTGGCACTGCCACAGGCCAGCATCTGGAGGGCGGTGCGCGATGACGTCAGATTGCCGGAGACGACGAGGCCAACACGGTCGCAGGTCAGTTCACGAGCGCGGGAATAGGCCTGGCCTAGAAATGGAACGATCAGGCCGGGCAGGCGCAGGAAGTTCCACGGCTCGTCCAGATGTCCCGCAACATGGTGGCCGAGTTCGTGACCGATCACGAATTTCACCTGCTCCTCATCGTCGGAATCGATCAGAGCCGATGTCAGCCAGATGTAGCGGGTGCGACCGACAAGCGTCAGCGCCATGGCATTCATGACGCCGCTGGAGTTGTAAACGAACGCCTTGGGCGTTTCTTTGAGCCCCAGCTTCTGCGCACCTTCGGCTACCATCTTGTGAAGGTGCGGAAATTGCTGTTCGCCGACCATGACATAGTGGCCGATCATATAGGCGCGCACCAGCGACCTGGCGACGTAAGAGAAAAACCAGATGATGAGAATATAGAACAGGAAAACAAAGAGGATCCCGATGCTCTCCGTTGTTGCGACATAGAGGATGCCAGAGGCAATCCCCATCCACACCAGCGTGCCGATCAGCAGAGTGAGAAAACCGCGCATCTTTTCTTTCGGATGGCGCACCTTGGACATGTCGAAATTCATATTGTACCCCCGTGAAACAGCATGATCGCGAAGCGTGTCGGCTTGAAAAGACGAGTCCCCACCCGCTTCCTGCTGCAAATGACCTGTTAATGTGAAATGAGGCGATGCATCCCCGCGCGAAAACTCGCGTTTTGATAATAAGTTCCCGCATGAGGCGAATATTATTTCTGATCTTGTTTCGGTGCCCGATGATGGTTGCGAACTGCGGGCGCGGTCATTATAGCGAATAGGAAAATTCTTGACTGGAGTAGAACCATGTCCGTCGATCTTGCCACCGTGAAGCGCGTTGCGCGCCTAGCCCGAATTGCCGTCAGCGAAGATGAGGCCGAGAAGATGCTTGGCGAGTTGAATGGCATTCTTGGTTTCGTAGAGCAGCTTTCGGAAGTGAATGTCGACGGTGTGGAGCCGATGACGTCAGTAACGCCGGTCGCCATGAAGAAGCGCACCGACGTGGTGAGCGATGGTAACAAGGCTGATGATATCGTTGCCAACGCGCCCAATACCGACCGCAATTTCTTCCTCGTTCCGAAAGTGGTCGAATAGGCTGAACAAGCCTGCTCCCATGTGCCTGCTCCCATGTGCCCGATCTAAAAGTTTTTGAAAGCCGTTGCCGATATGACCGACCTCTTAAGCCTGACCATTGCCGAAGCGCGCGAGAAGCTGAAGGCCAAGGACTTCACCGCCGTCGAACTGACGGATGCCTATCTGTCGGCCGTCGATGCCGCCAACCAGCAGCTGAACGCCTATGTCGCGGTTACCCACGACGAGGCGCGCGAGATGGCCCGGGCTTCCGATGAGAAACTGGCCTCTGGCAATGCCGGTGTTCTCGAAGGCATTCCACTGGGTGTGAAGGATCTGTTCGCCACGCGTGGCATTCACACGCAGGCCTGCAGCCATGTTCTGGATGGTTTCAAGCCGGAATACGAATCCACCGTGACGCAGAACCTGTGGGACGCGGGTGCCGTCATGCTGGGCAAGCTCAACATGGATGAGTTCGCCATGGGCTCGTCCAATGAAAGCTCCTATTACGGACCGGTCGTCAACCCTTGGCGCGCCAACGGTTCCGACAAGAACCTCGTGCCAGGCGGCTCGTCGGGCGGCTCGGCAGCAGCCGTCGCAGCCCACCTGTGCGCCGGTGCGACCGCCACCGATACGGGCGGCTCCATTCGCCAGCCCGCAGCCTTCACCGGCACTGTTGGCATCAAGCCAACCTACGGCCGCGTCTCGCGCTGGGGTATCGCGGCTTACGCGTCTTCGCTCGATCAGGCTGGCCCCATCGCCCGTGACGTTCGCGATGCCGCCATTCTCCTGAAATCCATGGCCAGCGTCGATGCCAAGGACACCACCTCCGTCGATCTGCCGGTGCCGGATTACGAACAGGCGATCGGCCAGTCGCTCAAGGGCCTCAAGATCGGTATTCCCAAGGAATATCGCGTCGAAGGCATGCCGGAAGAGATTGAAAAGCTGTGGGCACAGGGCATCGCATGGCTGAAGGACGCCGGTGCCGAAATCGTGGACATTTCGCTTCCGCACACCAAATATGCGCTTCCTGCCTATTATATCGTGGCACCCGCCGAAGCATCGTCCAACCTTGCCCGTTATGATGGTGTTCGCTATGGCCTGCGCGTCGATGGCAAGGACATTGCCGACATGTACGAAAAGACCCGCGCTGCCGGTTTCGGCTCCGAAGTCAAGCGCCGCATCATGGTTGGCACCTATGTGCTCTCAGCCGGTTACTACGATGCCTATTACCTGAAGGCCCAAAAGGTCCGCACGCTCATCAAGCACGATTTTGAGACCGTCTTCCATGAGGGCGTCGATGCGGTTCTGGCCCCGATCACGCCATCCTCGGCGTTCGAAATTGGCGACAAGGAGCTGGCTGCAGATCCGGTCAAGATGTACCTCCAGGACGTCTTCACCATCACCGTCAATATGGCTGGCCTGCCCGCCATGTCGGTTCCCGCCGGTCTCGACGGCAAAGGCCTGCCGCTCGGCCTTCAGCTCATCGGCAAGCCTTTCGAGGAAGAGACCCTGTTCAAGACGGCCTATGCGATTGAACAGGCTGCGGGCAAGTTCACGCCTGCGAAGTGGTGGTGAGCGGACTTAAAATTCGAGCCATGACAGAGGCCGATCGCACAGCGGTCGGCCTCATTGGTTTCGCCGCCTGGCAATCCAGCAGTGCCTTTGAAGATAGCTATCTCGATCCTGTGGTGATTGAGCGCGTGCGTCGTGAATTCGAAAGCTTTGCCGCAGAAACCCAATGCGATATCGCTATTGCCGACATTGATGGCGCGATAGCCGGATGGGGTGCCCGTGCGGGTGACCCCGACTACATTTCCGACATCTGGATCTCCCCTGAATTTCAGGGCCGGGGCATTGGCCGTCTGTTGGTGGAGCATTTCCTCGACCAGATGCGAAACTCGGGAACTCCCATTGCCAAGATTGCGACCCATGCCCGGAACGTGAACGCCATCAGGCTTTATGAGCGTTGCGATTTCGCGGTGGTGTGGCAAGGCACACAGTGGTCTGAGACTATGCAGGTGAATCTGCAAAAGGTTCGGCTGGAGCGCGTTTTGTGAGGGGTGTTAGCGCAGATATTGAGTGTTTGCCTGTGTGTCTTACCCCCTCTGTCCTGCCGGACATCTCCCCCACAGGTGGGGAGATAGACCAGTCGCGACCTCTCGCCCGTATCAAAGGCTTCGAATAGGTCGAGGAGCAAGCGTCTAGCCGATCTCCCTCCTTGTGGGGGAGATGTCCGGCAGGACAGAGGGGGGGGGGAAGCGCCACCCATAAACCGCAATCTGTTCTCCCGCAAAAAATAAAAATGTTTTTTCTCCACACCACCAAAACCCATGCCTACACTTCACCTGCGTCACAACTGCACTGTATCGCGAGACAGTGCAGGTGAGGGCGTGGGGAGCGTTGGCATCTACCCGGAACGTGCGGGTGGAGGGTGATGCTGCCAGGACGACAGGCCCGATGGTCGCCATTCCGATTCCCTGAGAGGTTAGGAATGGCGGCGAAAGGCTTTGGATGAGCATGCGAGGCGACGCCGGGACCCATCGTGGCTTGGCTGAACCTTACTCCTCACCGGCGGGTACGCCTGCCCGCCGGTGAGGAGCATAGAGTGAACCTGAAATGCCAGAGGCCACGCAAATGCGCAGCCAGAGACGATACCATACCAGAGACAAAGCCGCATTTGCGTGTGCTCTCCGGGTCGAATGCAACAACACGGGCGTCGCCACGCTTGCGTGAACGCCTGCGCATGTTTACCGGATTTATGATCATCGAAAGCTTTGCAAACAGGGGGCTTGTGGTGATACGCTCAGCCAAATTTACCAAGCGACGGGAGGCGTGGCCGTGAAGACGACGATATTATTCAAGGATGATCATTTCGTTCGGCCTGAAACGGGACGACGGCAGCGCAGGACGGGCGCAAATGACAATTTTCCCTGTCTGGAATTCGAAATGGAAGGGCAGGAGCGGGACTGGCGGGCTCTGTGTCTCATTGGCACGATTGTCTGTGCTTTTGCCGCCTTCATTTTTCTGCCGCTGTGGTAAGCCGGAAAGACGGTCACATTTGTGCTTGAAAAAGCCCGGTTGGGCCTTTAGCCCCTAAGCGGACAATCTGGCTGTATGGGTAAGCGCACGCATGGCGATGAATGAAGCGGTCGATACTGTGCCGAGAGCCTTTCTCGGCGTGGATCGGTCGGCAACGGAGCAGAAGTGGATGTCGCGGCTGGATCAGGCCGGGCAGAACCGCGCCCTGGCCATGTCGCAGGTTCATGGCATTCCTGAACTGGTGGCCCGTGTTCTTGCAGGCCGTGGTGTTGGTGTGGATGATGCGCTCGCGTTCCTCGACCCCACCATCCGCTCGCTGATGCCAGATCCGTTGACGCTGACGGATTGCGGGAAGGCATCGGAACGTATTGCTGACGCCATCAAGCGTAACGAGAAGGTCGCGATCTTCGGCGACTACGACGTCGATGGTGCTTCCTCCTCGGCGCTGATGTATCGTTTCCTGCACCATTTCGGGCTGGAGCCGGAAATCTATATTCCGGACCGTATTTTCGAAGGTTACGGCCCCAACCCCGCGGCGATGCAGCAACTGGCCGCCAATGGCGCAACGCTCATCATCACCGTCGATTGCGGCTCTACCAGCCACGAATCGCTGGCGGCGGCACGAGACGCCAAAACCGATGTCGTCGTCATCGACCATCACCAGGTTGGCACGGAACTTCCGATAGCTGTTGCGCTGGTCAATCCGAACCGGGAGGATGATCTGTCGGGGCAGGGGCATCTTTGCGCCGCAGGTGTCGTGTTTCTCGTGCTGGTCGCCACGCTACGGGTCCTGAAGGACCAACGCGACAGCCGGGCCTACACGCTCGACCTGCTCGCACTCCTCGACATTGTCGCATTGGCAACCGTCTGCGATGTCGTGCCGCTCAAGGGGCTGAATCGAGCCTACGTGGTCAAGGGGCTGATCGCAGCCCGTCATATGAACAATGTGGGGCTGGCCGCCCTGTTCAAGAAGGCCGGTCTCGGCGGACCGGTAACGCCCTATCATTTCGGCTTCCTCGTCGGCCCGCGTATCAACGCCGGTGGACGTATCGGCGACGCCGCTCTCGGCAGTCGTCTTCTGACGCTGGATGATGCGTCCCAAGCCGAGGTCATCGCCGAGAGACTGGATGAGTTGAACCGCGAACGACAGGCCATGGAAGCTGTCATGTTGGCCGAAGCGGAAGCTGAGGCTCTGTATGAATATGGTGATGGCACCGGCGCTGGCGTCATCGTCACGGCGCGCGAAAACTGGCACCCCGGGATCGTCGGTCTTCTCGCGTCACGTCTCAAGGATCGCTTCCGTCGTCCGGCCTTTGCCATCGCTTTTGATTCGCAGGGCAAGGGGTCGGGATCCGGCCGTTCGATCAACGGTTTCGATATGGGACGAATGGTGCGCAATGCCGTGGATGCAGGCCTGCTGGTCAAAGGTGGCGGGCACGCCATGGCAGCCGGGTTGACCGTGGAGCGCGCCAATCTCGGTCGTCTGCGAACCTTCTTTGAGGAAGCTGCCCAGAAAACGGTTTTTCAGCTGGTGGAAAACAGCGTGCTCAAAATCGACGGCGCAATCGGCGCGTCCGGGGCAACGATTTCGCTTGTGGAACAGATGGAGCAGGCTGGCCCCTACGGGTCTGGCCATTCGCAACCCATCTTTGCGGTGCCGGCCCACCGCCTGCGCGATGTTCGCATCGTCGGCACCTCACACGTCAAGATCACGCTGGAGGCTATGGATGGCTCGCGGCTGGATGGTATCGCTTTCCGCGCCGCCGATGCACCCTTGGGACAGATGCTCATGAATGCCCGCGGCCGTCAGATCCATGTGGCGGGTACCTTGGGAGCGGATCAATGGCAGGGTCAGAAGCGGGTTCAGCTCCGCGTGCTGGACGCAGCCATCGCGCCATAGTGCCAATGGGTGGAGATAGGCTCACGCGTCCGTTCAACAAAGGCCTGTAGCACACTGATATATTGGGGAGAGTGGTACGCCCTAGGGGAGTCGAACCCCTCTTTTCAGAATGAAAATCTGACGTCCTAACCGATAGACGAAGGGCGCATACCTTGTGTGGCGCCCTTATAGTCAGGCACCTTCAGGTCCGCAAGCACCTAATTCCATTTTTCTGCGTTTCTCAGGTATTTTTTCTGGTGCGGTGTCGGGGGTGTAAATAGCGCCGGCCCAGGTGGCCAATCCAACCTATCAAGCGAATTTCAAACGTACTTTTTTCGCGAGATGACATATGCGCTTGATGCTTCGGGAGGGGGAAGCGTGGAGTTTAGGACGGGATCAGGGGGCGTCCCGTTTGTCCTAAACCCCACGCTTCATCGGGGGACGCTGGATAAACGGATCACCTCGGAACTGGTTCCGAAGGCTTTTAGAAAAATGACAAAAGGTATTCTTCAAACAAAACCGCCTGCGGACATGTGTCGCAGGCGGTCTTTCAAACTGGGGTTTCGCTGGTCTGTGATTACAGATCGACGTCCAGAATGGCCATGGAGAAATTGTAGGAACGGTCGCCGTCTTCATCATCGATATAGACGACACCCAGAAATTCTTCGCCGGCATAGACTTCCGCCGAATCGTCCTTGCGGGGGCGGGCCTTGACGACCAACGTTTCGTTGAAGGTGCGCTTGAAATAGGCGTCGAGCTTTTTGATTTCCTCGGCTTTCACCAGTCTTCTCCTGTACGGTTCACGTTGCGCAGCTTTTGGCATGGCTTGAAGGCGAAAGTAAAGTCAAAGAGGCAAATGGTTCGGCGGCAGGCAGGCGACCGCAGCCGGTCTTCACACCTCAGATATCGGCGCCGATGATCTGGTCCATGATCCGCGAAGGTTCGTTACATCCGCCGTCTCCCACCACGCGCGCTGGCACGCCAGCGACCGTCGCATTCGGTGGTACGGGTTTCAGCACGACTGAGCCTGCGGCGATCCTGGAGCAACTGCCGATCTCGATGTTGCCGAGGATTTTCGCACCAGCGCCGATCAACACACCGCTGCGGATTTTCGGATGGCGGTCAGCGCCCTCCTTGCCGGTACCACCCAGGGTGACGCCGTGAAGAATGGAGACGTTATCGCCGACGATGGCGGTTTCACCGACGACGAGACCGGTCGCATGGTCGAGGAACAAACCCTTTCCAAGGCGCGCTGCCGGGTTGATATCCGTCTGGAAAACGCTCGATGAACGGCTTTGAAGATAGAGCGCAAAGTCGCGCCGCCCCTTGTTCCATAGCCAGTGGGCGAGGCGGTGGGTCTGGATAGCCTGAAAACCCTTGAAATACAGCACGGGTTCGATGAAGCGTGTGCAGGCGGGGTCACGATCATACACCGCTTGAATGTCGACGCGCAGAATGGATCCCCATTCCGGCCAGTCCTCAAGCATTTCCTCAAAGGTCTGGCGAAGAAGGACCGCCTGCATATCCGGGTGGTCGAGAAGTTCGCAAATGCGGTAGGCAACGCAGGCTTCGAGCGAATGGTGGTTGAGGATGGTGGTGTAGAAAAAGGCAGACAGCAGCGGGTCTTGCGATGCCGCTGCACGGGCCTCATTCTGCAGACTTCCCCAGATGGGATCCACAACGGAAAGCTGATCCTGCTGGCGTGCCTCGGTGCGTGCGACCATAACGGGCCTCCCTCGAATTCGTACCGTTCTTATACAGAAAAAACTGTCGCCTAGAAATGGTGATTTAACAACGCGGTTAAAGACGCGACAGGATCAGTTTTTCTGACAGCATTTTGGAAAATGATTCTTCCGAGTTTCGCTAGGCATCCATCTCTCGGTAAAACTCCAGAACGGCTGCCTTGAACACCCGGTCACCCACCGCCAACATGTGGTCACGGCCGGGAATGTCGATGGCCCTGGCACGTGGCATCAACTGCGCCAGTTCTTCGCCAGAACCTGCAATATCGTCTTTGGTGCCCACCGCGATCAGTGTCGGGATATCGATTTTTGCGGCCTCTTCACGCGTTACCAGGACACGGGAGGTTTCGATGCAGGCAGCAAGGGCGATACGGTCGCTTTTGGTCTGGTCCGCAAAAGTGCGGAACATACGGCCACGCTCGTGGGTGACGACATCCAGCGAGGGCGCGCGAAGGGCGTCTGCAATGGGGTCCCAATCGCCCACACCGTCCACCATGCCGATACCAAGGCCGCCGAACACCAGCGAGCGGACCCGCTCGGGATGGGCCATGGCGACGAAGGCGGAGATGCGCGCACCCATGGAATACCCCATGATATGGGCCTGCGGTATGCCGAGGTGGTCGAGCAGGCCAATCGCGTCGTCAGCCATGACGGCCGGATAATAGGCGTCCGCATCGTGCGGTTTGTCGCTGGTGCCATGGCCTCGATTGTCTATCGCGATCACGCGATAACCGGCGTCGCCCAGTGTCTTTACCCAGCCGGGATGTACCCAGTTGACAGCTGCACTCGAGGCGAAGCCATGGATCAGAAGGACCGGCTTTCCCGTGGGGTCACCATCATCGAAATAGGAGAGTTGCAGACCGTTACGGACAAAGGAGGAATAGTTTGGCACGTTGAGATTCATAAAGGGCATCCTTTTTGGGGGCAGCATATGTCAGGAAATCGCAGTGTTGAACATATTCTGCGATGATTTCTGTGGAGGTTCAGCGTATTTGACGCTACATATCCGCCAAACGTGAGCTTTCGCTCACTCGTGAAATTGCAGTTGGAGACGACCATGGCCGGGCATACCATTCCTCACTTCCAGAACGATGGCGGACACGCCGTGATCGAAATCGGCGTCAAGGAATTCATGTGCACCGGCGCGTCCGTGCCGTTCGATCATCCCCATATCTTCATCGATATGGGCGACGATAACGAAAAGGTCTGTTCCTACTGTTCGACGCTGTATCGCTACAACCCGTCGGTCAAGGCAACCCAGACCAACCCTCCCGGCTGCGTCTTCCACGTCAACGCAGCGTAAAATCCTGCCAGACCGGGGCTGTCCATGCCCGTAAAATCCGTCGCGATCATCGGTGCCGGTATTGCCGGTCTGACCGCAGCCCTGTCGTTTGCCCGGCAGGGCGTTCGTTGCGATATCATCGAACGTGCGTCGCGGCTGGAAGAGGTCGGGGCAGGCCTTCAGATATCGCCCAATGCCGCCCGCATTCTCGCTGAACTCAGCGTGTTGCCGCAAATCGAGCAAAGCTGGATCGAGCCTGAGACGGTCGATCTGACCTCCGGCCTTTCGCTGAAACGTTTGGTTTCGCTGCCCATGCGGCAGGTGGCGCGAACCCGCTGGAATGCACCCTATGGCGTCCTGCACCGGGCGACGCTGCAACGGGCGCTTCTTGCCACGGTTCAGCAACATCCGCTCTGCACACTCCACCTCGGCATAGAGTTGCAGGACGTTAGCAAGAGCGAAATCGCGGCGAAGATTTTCCGGGAACCCGACCTGATGATCGGTGCCGACGGCGTCTGGTCCCGCACGCGAAATGCCGTGCAGGCAAGCCCGGTCGCAACATTCTCCGGCAATGTTGCCTGGCGCTTCACGGTGGAGAAAGGTGATGCGCCGGCCTTTCTCAAAAGCCGGTCGGTAACGGCGTTTCTTGGTCCGTCGGCGCATCTGGTTGCCTATCCGCTCGCCGAGACGGGTGGCTTCAATGTGGTGGCCATTGCTGCCGGTACCAATCCGGGCGCCACATGGGAAGCGCCAGCGCAGGACAAGCAGCAGATGCTGTTGATGAAGCAGTTCGACCGCTGGAACAGCGCATTCGTGCCGATGTTCGACAGAGTTTCCAAGCCGACATTCTGGCCGCTGTTTCAGGCAGGGAAAGGCGATTGGCACAATGGCGCTGATACGGTGCTGATCGGCGATGCCGCCCACGCCATGATGCCGTTTGCCGCACAGGGTGCGGCGATGGCGATTGAAGATGCCTTCGAACTCGCCACGTTTGTGAACCGCGACGTGAGTTTGCCGGACGCTCTGTCGCAGTTCCAGGCACATCGCATTCCGCGCATCGACAAGGCGCGTAAACGGGCGGCGCTGAACAGGTTTGCCTATCACGCAGCCGGTCCGTTGCGGCTGGGCCGTGATATGCTGTTGTCGATGAGGCCGCCAGACGCGTTTCTGGCGGATTTCGACTGGCTGTATGGTTACAGGGCAGAGGGGCTTTAAGCCGCTGCCGCCGCCGCAAATCCGGCTTCCAGATCGCGCTTGATGTCGGCCACGTCCTCAAGGCCGATTTGCAGGCGGATCACGGGGCCTTCCGTCGGCCCATGGGCGATCGTGCGGTCTCGCAGCGAAACCGGAACAGCCAGCGATTCGTAGCCCCCCCAGGAAAAGCCGAGGCCGAAGATGGAGAGCGCATCCAGGAAGGCATGAGATTTTTCGGTGAAGCGACCTTCGTCTGCTTTCAGGACGAAGGAAAACACGCCGCTTGCACCCTTGAAATCCCGTTTCCACAACGCGTGGGTTGGAAAGCTTGGCAAGGCGGGGTGCAGAACACGCGCAACGTCGCTGCGGCTTTCGAGCCATTGCGCGATCTTCAGCGCACTCTTGCCGTGATGCTCCAGACGAATGCCCATCGTGCGCAGGCCGCGCAGCACCTGGTAGGCGTCGTCAGAGGTAACGCAGAGACCGATATCGGTGTTGGCGTCGTAGAGCTTTTTCCAGTGCTTTTCATTGGATGATACGAAGCCCATCAGGACATCCGAATGCCCGGCCGGATATTTCGTGGCCGCGTGAATGGAGACATCCACTCCATGTTCCAGTGGCTTGAAATAAAGCGGCGTCGCCCAGGTGTTGTCCATGGTCACAACGCAATCGTGCCGATGGGCGATGCCCGACATCAGCGCCACGTCCTGCATTTCGAATGTGTTGGACCCAGGCGCTTCAAGATGGAGCAGGCGGGTGTTGGGGCGGATCAACGCTTCGATGCCTGCGCCAATGGCGGGATCGTAATATTCGACCTCGACGCCAAACTGCTTGAGCATCTTGTTGCAAAAGCGACGGGTCGGATAGTAGACGGAATCGACGATCAGCGCGTGGTCGCCCGCCGACAGATAGGCCATGAATGGAATGGTGACGGCGGCGAGGCCCGACGGAAGAAGGATCGTACCCGCCGAGCCCTCCAGCACATTGATCATGTTGCACAGCGCATCCGTTGTCGGTGTACCATGGGTGCCATAGGTGTATGTCTGATCTTCCGAAACGAGCGTTTTTGCATCGGGGAAAAGCACGGTTGAGCCGCGCACGATTGGCGGGTTGACGAAGCCGTGGTAATCGCCCGGATCGTTGCCCAGATGAGCAAGCCGCGTGTTGGTGCCAGCCGCACCTAAAAACCCGTCTCTGTCTTTCATGCTTCCATATCTTTCGTTTTATTGAGGGCTGAAAATGGTCTTCAAACAGCGCTGCGGTCAAGACTTCGTCATCTCAAATAATTTGCAATCAGCTTTTGGCGGTAGGAGAGCAACAATAGCGCCCGGGATGCGCTCAGACCCGCACGTTCCGGACGGATTGTGGCAATACACTGAAAAATTCAGTCTACCTGCCTGACAGGATGAGCAGTTTTTAGCCTTTTTTCGCATAATAAATAGACATATGCCCATTAAAACGACGACTTTTGAAAAATTCCGTTTTTTGGACACAATTCTTGCGGGCGAGACTTGACCGTGACGGCAATTGCGATTGTGATAGAAGCGCGCACCGGGAGGTGAGGCGGGGAGCTGGTCCGTAACGTGACGAGATGCGGCGACTTCTTTAAACGACGAATAAGAAACAAAGGTTGGGAAAAATGAAAAAGGCACTTCTGACAGCCGCCATTGGCGCAGCGATTTTAGGAGCTGCATCGGCTGCATCTGCCGCCACGCTCGCAGACGTCAAGGCAAAGGGTTTCGTCACATGCGGCGTGAGCTCCGGTATTCCAGGCTTCTCGAACCCTGACGACAAGGGTGAATGGTCGGGTATCGACGTTGATTACTGCCGCGGTATCGCAGCTGCTGTCTTCGGCGACCCGTCCAAGTCCAAGTATGTCGCGCTGTCCTCCAAAGACCGTTTCCCTGCGCTTCAGTCCGGCGAAGTCGACGTTCTGACACGTAACACCACATGGACCGTCAGCCGCGACACCTCGCTCGGCTTCAACTTCCGCACCGTCAACTACTATGACGGCCAGGGCTTCATCGTGAAGAAGAGCCTCAACGTGAAATCGGCTCTCGAGCTGTCCGGCGCGGCCGTCTGCGTTCAGCAGGGCACGACGACCGAGCTCAACCTTGCCGACTACTTCAAGATCAACAACCTTCAGTACAACCCGGTCGTGTTCGAAAAGGAATCCGATGCGACATCCGCTTACGATAGCGGCCGTTGCGACGTCTACACCACCGACCAGTCGGGCCTCTATGCCATCCGCCTGAAGATGAAGGCGCCGGACGAGAACGTCGTTCTGCCGGAAGTCATCTCCAAGGAGCCGCTTGGACCTGCCGTTCGCCAGGGTGACGACCAGTGGTTCGACATCGTCAGCTGGGTTCACTACGCGATGGTCAACGCCGAAGAACTGGGCGTGACTTCCAAGAACGTGGATGAGCAGAAGAACGCAAACAACCCTGACCTGAAGCGTATGCTCGGCACGGAAGAGGGCACCAAGATCGGTACCGATCTCGGCCTGACCAACGAGTGGGCATACAACATCATCAAGATGGTCGGTAACTACGGCGAAGTCTTCGATCGCAACGTCGGTGCCGGTTCGCCGCTCAAGATCGAACGCGGCCAGAACGCATTGTGGACAAAGGGCGGCCTGCAGTACGCGCCTCCAATCCGTTAATCGTCAAGACGGCCAGCTTTATGCGGGAGGCGGGGCCAACGCTCTGCCTCCTTAATCATACAAGAAGCTCGCAAAGAGCACATAGAGGGAAAGGTGCCGATGGCAGGCAAAGCGCTCCACCCGGAGTCGTCCAGCTCAAAAAGCGCGACATCCATCATCAATGATCCGCGTATGCGCGGGATATTCTATCAAGTTGTCACCCTGATCATTCTGGCATTTTTCGTCTGGATCATCACAAGCAACACCATTCATAATCTTCAACGCTCCAATATTTCATCGGGCTTCGGTTTTCTCAACGGCAGAGCCGGCTTCGACATCGGCCAGACGCTGATCGATTACAACAACGACAACACATTCGGTCGCGCGTTCCTTGTCGGATTGATGAACACGTTGCAGGTGGCCATTCTCGGCATCATCACGGCCTCGATCATCGGTTTCATCGTCGGTATCGCCCGACTGTCGAAAAACTGGCTGATCTCGAAGCTGGCGCAGGCCTATGTCGAAATCTTCCGCAACCTGCCGCCGCTGCTCGTGATCTTCTTCTGGTACAAGGGTGTCATCACCATCCTGCCGCAGGCGCGCGACTCGGTTGAGATGCCGCTCGGAACCTTCCTCAACAATCGTGGCTTCTTCTATCCGCGTCAGATTTGGGGCGAGGGCGCTTGGATGATCCCGGTTGCCTTCCTCGCTGGCGTCGTCATCACCTACTTCGTCTATCGCTGGGCCAAGGCTCGGCAGATGCGAACCGGTCAGCCCTTCCGCACGGGCATATTCGGTACAGCCATCATCATCGGCCTGCCGCTGGTGACGTTCCTGGCGATTGGCGCGCCGCTGACGTTCGACTATCCGATTGCCGGTCGCTTCAACCTGACTGGTGGCGCGGTTGTCGCGCCTGAGTTCCTGTCGCTCTATCTGGCCCTTTCGTTCTACACGGCCTCCTTCATTGCCGAAATCGTCCGCGGTGGTATCAAGGCCGTGGCGAAGGGACAGACGGAAGCAGCCAGTGCGCTCGGCATGCGAGGCAACAACATCACACGTCTCATCGTCGTGCCGCAGGCCATGCGCATCATCATTCCGCCGCTGACGAGCCAGTATCTCAACCTCACCAAGAATTCATCGCTGGCTGTTGCCGTCGGCTTTTCGGATCTCGTGGCGGTTGGCGGTACCATCCTCAACCAGACAGGGCAGGCCGTCGAGGTCGTGGCCATCTGGCTTGCGGTTTACCTGACATTGTCGCTCACGACCGCGCTGATCATGAACTGGTTCAACGCGAAAATGGCGCTGGTGGAGAGATGACCATGACAACCAAACAGATCTCCTATGTCCGGGCCGACATGGTGCCGCAGGCACCCGCTCCTTCCAGCCAGGTCGGAATTTCGCACTGGCTGCGCACCAAGCTGTTCGCCACACCCAAGGACGCCATCTTCACGGTGCTGGCAATCGCATTCCTGGCCTACATCATACCACCGCTGGTGCAATGGCTGTTCATACATGCCGCATGGACCGGTACGGACCGCACCGCCTGCCTGACGGCCAGCCAGGGGGGCGCTCTGCCCGACGGGCAGTCCGGCGCATGCTGGGCCTTCGTGAATGCGAAGTTCGAACAGTTCATGTTCGGGCGTTACCCGCTTGCCGAACGCTGGCGCCCGCTTCTGGTTCTGGTCGCCTTCGTCGTGCTGCTCGTTCCGATGCTGATCCCCAAGGCGCCACAGAAGTCGTTGAACGCACTTTTGCTGTTCATCGTGCTGCCGTTCATATCCTTCTTCCTGCTGGTCGGCGGTTATTTCGGCCTGCCACGGGTTGAGACGCAGCTCTGGGGCGGGCTGATGGTGACGCTGATCCTGTCGTTCTTCGGGATCACCGTGTCTCTGCCACTTGGCATTTTGCTCGCGCTCGGGCGTCGTTCAACGATGCCGGTTATCAAGACGCTGTGCACAATCTTCATCGAAGTCATCAGAGGCATTCCGCTGATCACAGTGCTGTTCTTCGCCAGCATCATGTTGCCGCTGTTCCTGCCCGATGGCTGGACCTTCGACAAGTTCCTGCGTGCTCTCGTTGGTGTGTCGCTGTTTGCCTCCGCCTATATGGCCGAGGTCATTCGTGGTGGCCTGCAGGCCATTCCAAAGGGGCAGTACGAGGGTGCCGATTCGCTTGGCTTGAACTACTGGCAGAAGACCCGGCTTATCATTCTGCCGCAGGCGCTCAAGCTCGTCATCCCCGGTATCGTCAACACCTTTATCGGGCTGTTCAAGGATACCTCGCTCGTGTCGATCATCGGCATGTTCGACCTTCTCGGCATCGTCAATCTTAATCAGTCGGATGCGAACTGGGCGACACCTGTCACGCCTGTGACCGGTTACATCTTCGCTGGCTTCATCTTCTGGATATTCTGCTTCGGCATGTCGCGCTACTCGCTGTTCATGGAGCGGCACCTCGACACCGGACATAAAAAGTAAGGGAAAACATCATGGCAGAAAATCAAGCAAAGACGCTGGCTGTTTCAACGACCGACACTGCAATCGAAATCGTCGGCATGAACAAGTGGTACGGCGATTTTCACGTGTTGCGCGATATCAACCTCAAAGTCATGAAGGGTGAGCGTATCGTCGTTGCGGGTCCTTCGGGATCGGGAAAATCGACAATGATCCGCTGCATCAACCGTCTTGAAGAACATCAGTCGGGCAGCATTCACGTCGATGGCATCGAACTGACCAACGACCTGAAGAAGATCGATGAAGTGCGCCGGGAAGTCGGCATGGTGTTCCAGCACTTCAACCTCTTCCCGCACCTGACCATTCTGGAAAACTGCACGCTGGCACCAATCTGGGTTCGCAAGACACCCAAGAAGGAAGCCGAGGAAATCGCGATGCATTACCTGAAGCGCGTCAAGATTCCCGAGCAGGCCAACAAGTATCCCGGCCAGTTGTCCGGCGGCCAGCAACAGCGCGTGGCGATTGCCCGCTCGCTGTGCATGAAGCCCAAGATCATGCTGTTCGATGAGCCGACGTCGGCGCTCGACCCTGAAATGGTCAAGGAAGTTCTGGATACGATGGTTGGCCTTGCCGAAGACGGTATGACCATGATCTGCGTGACCCATGAAATGGGCTTCGCGCGTCAGGTCGCCAATCGCGTCATCTTCATGGACCAGGGCCAGATCGTCGAGCAGAACTCGCCGGCCGAATTCTTCGACAATCCGCAGCACGAGCGCACCAAGCTGTTCCTCAGCCAGATTCTGCACTAGCAGTTGGCTGGTGTGCCGGGCAGAAAAGCGCGGCTGCAAGGCGCAAGATTCCAAAAACCCGCCGGTGTTATCGGCGGGTCAGACTGCTGACAAACCCCTGGTCACATCGGGGGGTTATGATTCATTGGGACATGTTGAAGAAACCTGCTCCCGAACAGACGGCTCTCGAGATGGTAACGCTCGACAGCCTGGTCCCGAAGGAT